>JANNQH010000461.1:0-4190 GCA_031400655.1 Deltaproteobacteria bacterium
CAGGCGAGCGTGCGCTGGCTGCAGACCGCGCTCGCCGAGCTGCATTATTTCAACGGCGCCGCCAACGGCCTCTTCGACGCACAGACCGCCGACGCCCTGCGCGACTTCCAGAGCGCCAACGGCCTGATCGAAGACGGCGTCGTCGGCCCGCTCACCCAGATCGCGCTCTACGCCCAGCTCGACCGCTACCCCGTCCCGCGCCTCTCGCTCGGCTCCGTCCGCCCTGCGCCGCCCCCGCTCTTCCCGCTCGGGGCCGCGGAGGCGTCCAGTCCGGACCTGATGCTCCCGAACGCACTCATGCCTGACATGCCTAACGCCGCGACACCGCCCCCCGTCTCGGCCCCGCCCCCCGCGTTCACGTCGTCGTCGCCGCGCCCCGCCGCCGCCAGCAAGCCCCCTCGCACGCTCCACGGAGATCGCGGATGAGCACCATCCTGAAGGCCCTGCGCCGACTCGAAGATGACGACTCGAAGAAGAAGCGAGCCGGCGCCGCCCAGCCCCCGGCACGCGACGCCCACCCCTCGCCGAGCTTCCCAGCCAGCGATCCGCGCGCCGCAGACTCCCTGCGCAGCCGCATCCTCGCGGAAGAAGCCGCTGCTCGCGCCGTGCGCTCGCTCAGCGACACGAGCACCGCGAGCTCGCGCCGCCGCCCCCTCGTGTTGACCGCCCTCGCCGCCCTTGCCGCCTGCGTGCTCTTCGTCGCCCTCGGCTTCGGCATCATGAAGAGCGGCATCTTCGCCTCGGCCCCGAGCGAATCGCTGCCGCCCTCCTTCTCCGCCTCGACGCCGCCCCCCGCCGCGCCCGCCGCCCCGTCCCCGCGCGCGATGGTCGCCGTCCCGACTCCTCTCCCGTCCGTAGCGGCTATCGAACCCGGACACGTACCCGCACAAGCTCCGAGCGCGCCGCTGGCTGCGACACCAACGCGCGTAGGCGTCGTCGCGTCGGCTGCGCCGATCCCGCAGCCCACAGCTCAACCCGTGCCCGCAGCCCAGCCTGCACCGACGCCCATCCCGGCCCCGCAGCCCATGCCCGCCCAGCTGGCCGCCGCCCGCCCCGCGCCGCCGCCCGCGCCGCCGATCCCGACCGCCGCGCCGCCGACTCCATCTTCTCGCGTCGCCGTCCCCGTCGACACGCTGCCCATCGCCGATGAAAGCGCGAGTACGAACATCAACACCGCGAACGCGGCAAGCGCCGCTCCGCCGCCCGCGCCCCGGGCGGCTGCGCGCCCCGCGCCCTCCGCCTCCACCATGACAGCCGCGATCACGCCGGCCATCACACCCGCCGTCCCGACACCGTCTGCCTCGTCCGCAGCATCCGCACCGATAGTCTCGCCCGCAGCACCGCCCGCTCCGGCGAAGCCCGCGCCCGTCGCGATCGCCGCCGCGAAACCGTCCCCCGCCGCGCCCGTCCGCCCCGAGCCCGCCTCGGCGCCGGACGTCAAACGCGTCGCTCCGTCCGTGCTCCCCGACGTCACTGTCGTCCGCACCGCCTGGCACCCCAAGCCCGAGCGCCGCTCCGCCAAGGTCCGGGTCGCTGAGACGAACGAGCTGCTCACCGTGCACGAAGGCGACTCCGTCTCCGGCCTCGTGCTCAAGGAGATCACGCCGTCGTCAGTCATCTTCAGCGCCGGCGACGTCGAATTCCGCCGCCGCGTCGGCGAGTCGACCCCGCCGCGCTAGGCGCCCGCCCATTCCTCTGATCCTGATCCTGCTCCCGACCGCCCGAGGGTCCCCCGCCCGCCGCGGTCGGCCGGCGACAACACGCCCCGTCCCCCGCGATTCAAAACGTGCGTATAAATCATCGTCGTCGACACGTTCTGATGACCCAGCAGCTCCTGCACCGTCCGGATGTCGTAGCCGCTCTCGATCAGCGCCGTCGCGAAGCTGTGTCGGAACACATGGGGCGTCACGCGCTTCGGGATCCCGGCCCGAATGGCCGCGTCGCGCACATGGCGCTGCACCGTCGTCTCGAATAAATGATGCCGCCCGACCCGACCCGTCCGCGGACAAGCCGACAGCCGATCCGCCGGAAACACCCATTGCCAGCCCGGCTCGTAACCCGCCCGCGGATACTTACGCGCCAGCGCATCCGGCAGCTCGACCTCGCCGAGCCCCTCCACAAGATCTCGCCCATGCAGCACCCGCGCCGCCGCGATCTTCTCCCGCAACGGCGCAACCGCCCGATCCGGCAACACCGTCAAGCGATCCCGCCGCCCCTTCCCATCCCGCACCCGCAGCTCCCGCCGCTCGAAATCCACATCCTGGATCCGAAGCCGAAGCGCCTCGAGCAACCGCAGCCCGCCCCCCCAGAGCAACAACGCCACCGACCGCGAATCCCCTTCCATCCGCTCGAGCACCCGCTCCACCTCGTCCACCGACAACACCACCGGAATCCGCAGCGGCCTCCGCGCCCGCACCACGCCCGACAGCGTCCCCACATCGCGCCCGATCACATAGCGATAGAAAAAGAGCAGCCCGTTCAAAGCCTGATTCTGCGTCCCCGCCGAAACGTTCCGGCTCGACGCCAAATGACTCAGAAACTGCTCCACCTCCCCCCGCCCAAGCTCCGCGGGATGCCGCTTCTCATGAAAGAAAATAAACTGCCGCGCCCACGCCACATAGCTCCGCTCCGTCGACAGCGACCGATGCCGCAACCGAAGCTGCTCCCGCAACGCATCGAGCACCCGCGGCGGCCGATCCCGCGCCAGCGGCGACCGCGGCCCCAAGCCCAGCTCCTCGCCAGCCCCCGACCCATCGCTCGCCCTGGCCGATCGCCCCGACGAAGCCCCTTCGTCCTCCTCCCACTCCCCGCCGAGATCCAATTCACCCCGACCACCGCGTCCGCCGACTCCAGCTCGCCCATCGTCGCCCTCAGTCCCACCGCCGGGAACCCCTCTCGACCCCGAAGCGCTCCACCCCCCGCGCCGCTTCGCGCCACGCTCCCCACGCTGACCCCCACCCGAATGCGCCATACCCCCAAACGTCCCCGACCCGATCCACCCCGTCGACCCGAGAACCCCCGTCCACACGCAGTGACCGCCGGTTCACGCCCCCGCCAATCCATCACGACAAAGCCGTGATAACTCACGACAGAGCCGCGCTAACTACCTATGCGTTACCCGGAGGAACGGAGATGAGGCTGAGACCGGGCTGGATGGGGTCGGCGCTTCGGATGAGAGATGTCTCCAACGCCAAGCGATGACGCGTTTTCCGTGCAGACCGAACTGGATAATTAGTCTATTGTGGGGTTACTAATTAGTTATGCGGCATCCACGAACGCTCGCGCGAAAACGGCGGACGACCATCCTTGGGTCAAATACTCCTCGAGATTCTTGTCGCCTGGGCTCCAGGAATCTCGTCTCGGCGAAGCCTCGCAATTTTTGCCTTTTGGGCCGGGCTCGGTCTTCTATCTTTAGTCGCGGTAGACCGGAGACCCGAGGTCTCTGTCCTTGTCCTCGCTGGGGGAGCTGCCAATTTAGTTGTTTCTCTGCTGCTTGTAATCAACGAAAAGAACGATCGTTATTGGTCCGTCCCTGCCGCTGTTGTGAATGCAGCGGTGGTCGGCTTGATCGCGCGAGACCTATAGGCTGGGTGAAAGACGCCGCATAACAAAACGCTGCAGACGGACGAGTCCGAATCGAGTCCGTCTCGGCGACGCCGCCCAGACCGGCCTTCGGCCGGAGGGCGGCTCGTGCTGACTGGCGCCGGTCGCTGTACTCTCGCCGTGAACTTCTAGCGCGGATTCGCCGCTGATCGGTGATCCGTTATGCGGCGGCAATGACGCAGTACCTTCGACTCCTGACGTTGGCGATATTCGCCCTCGGGTGCGCATCGGCGAAAGATCCGGTACCTGCCGATCGAATCGTCATCGATCCTTCTGTTTTCCAACTGACAGAGGACGCCCTTGGGCCGTGGATGTACTACGGGTATATTCACGCGGCGCATGCGATTGCGAAAGAATCGGCCGGGCAGACCGAGAAGTACGTACCGTCGCTCGAACAAGAGGCGGAAGCTCGTTCGCAAATGGTTTCCGTATGGCGCGAATCTGTCAAACCCGAAGAAAGAGCAGATCCGTACATTCGGGAACTCGCACGTGTCGCGGACGCCAATTTCATGCGAGAGTACGTGTGGGTTTTCCTTCCTGCGAGAAGGGGGCGGGCAGCGGCCGCTGAGCTCAAGCTGGCAGAGTTC
>JANNQH010000462.1:0-2738 GCA_031400655.1 Deltaproteobacteria bacterium
CCGAAAGATTCTCCGGCGGATCGACGAGCGGATCGAGCTCCGCTTTTCGCCAGCGCCAGGACCCCTCGCCGAATGCGAAGAGCGTGGCGCGCTGCGCATGGCGCGCGGCCTTGACCAGCTTCTTCATCTCCGGCTGGCCGACCTCGATCCACTCGATCGTCCGGCCGTCGCCCGCCCGGGTCCAGAGATCGGGCTCGTCCGTCGCCGAGACGCCGCGGCCGAACTCGAGGCCCTCGACATAGCGGAGTCCGTAGGCGAGCAGACGGACGAGGGCGCGCTCCAGGGTCTCCGAGGGATGCTGGGCGAGGGAGAGCGAGCGGTCGGCGTAGACGCCCCTATCGATGTGGGAGAGCTCGAGGTGGACCCGGTAGATCGTCGCGCCGCGTGCCATGCGGGCCAGCGTCGCAGACTGACGTCGACGCCGCGAGTGGGGACCTTGAAGTGCGCATCCGAACGGACAAGCGTGGTGCTCGCGAAGCCGCGACCGGCGCGGGTCATGGGACGCGAATGGCTCGCCCTTGTTTCGGACGATTCGGCAGAGCGAATGGGTGCGCCTTCGACGCGCTGCTCTGCCGGGGCGGCCGTTGGCTCCGCTCTACTTCGCATCCCATGCCCCGCGCCGGCCGCTCGCGCCGCGGCGGAACGCGGTTCGATGGGTCCGGGCTCGTCGAAATCGAACTCACACCGCCAACCTGTTTGAAAAGTCGTTCAGCGCAAATGCGAGCGATCGGTGCGGTGCACGGGATGCGAAGTAAAGCGCAGCCGGAGCCCGCTTCAGCGCAGCGGTCGGAAAGGCTCATCGAGTCGCGTAGCGAAGTCGGTCGTTCGTCGGGCGAGCCATTCGCGTCCCGTGTGCCGTGCCGGTCGCGACTTGTGCGTTTCTACGCGGAGAGGTCGCCTGCGATCGATTTGCGAAGGACGCGTTCGACCTCCGCGGCGGTACACGGCTTCGGATTCGACTCGAGGGAGGGATCCGCGAGCACCATCGGCACGAGTTCCGGGACCTGCTCGGGCGACACGATGCCGGCGAGCGACTCGGGGAGTCCCACGCGGCGGCGCAGGCTGAGGAACCAGTCGAGGACGGCGTCGAAGCCGGCGCCCGCGCGCGCAACCTCGAGCTCGAGGGTTCGCGCGAGGCGCTCCATCCTCGCCTCGATCAGCGGCCGGTTGTGGACCATGACGTAGGGTTGGAAGATCGCGTTGGCCGTACCGTGGTGGAGGCCCGTGACGCCGCCGACCGGATGCGAGAGGGCGTGGATCAGGCCGAGGCCTTTTTGAAAGGCGGTCGCCCCCATCGCCGCGGCCATCAGGAGCTGGGCGCGGGCCTCGCCGTCGCGGCCGTTCTCGCAGGCGCGCACGAGGTTCGCCGCGATCAGCCGCATGCCTTCGAGGGCGATCCCGTCGGCCATCGGGTGATAGCTCGGAGCGCAGTACGCCTCGAAGCAGTGGGCGAGGGCGTCCATCCCGGTCGCAGCCGTGAGGCGCGGCGGCAGGTCGTAGGTCAGCTCGGGGTCGGCGAGCACGAGCCGCGGCTGCATGCGCGGGTGGAAGATGATCTTCTTGCTGTGGTCCCGGGGATCGAGGATCACCGCCGCCCGCCCGACTTCGGAGCCCGTGCCCGCCGTCGTCGGCAGCGCGATCGTCGGCAGGATGCGCGCCCCGTCGGCCCGCTTCCAGTTGTCGCCGCGATCCTCGTAGTCGAGGACGCCGCCGGGATTGCGGGCGAGCAGGGCGATGCATTTTCCGACGTCGAGGGCCGAGCCGCCGCCGACGAGCACACAGCCGTCTGCGGCGTGGGCCTTCGCTTGCGCGAGTCCGGCCTCGACGTGGGCGACCGCGGGATTGGCGTCGATCGCTGAGAAGACGCGGGCATCGATCTCCGCGGCGGCGAGGCTCGCGAGGATTCCGGCGAAAAAGGGCAGTGCGGCCACGCCCGGGTCGCTGACGACGAGGGGCCGCGTGATCCCGAGCTCGCGGCAGGCGTCCGGCAGCTCGCGGACGCGGCCTGCACCGATCCGATAGGCGGTCGGGTAGTTGAAATTGCCGCGGATCGCGTCGCCTGCCAATTGCGTCCCTCGTTATTCCACGCCGTACCCGCGTCCGCCTCCGCTCTCGGGCAGGCGCGTCAGATGATCTCGAAATAGCGAGCCAGGTCCCAGTCGGAGACCGAGCGGCGAAAGCTCCGGTCCTCCCAGTCGCGGGTCGTGGCGAAATGCTCGACGAACGCGTCGCCGAAGACGCGGCGGGCCAGCGCCGAGCTCCGCAGTCGGCGGCTCGCCTCGGCGAGGGTGGTCGGGAGTGCGAGCTCGGGTGCCGCCTTCGCGTCGTAGGCGCTGCCGACGACGGGCTCGGGCAGCTCGAGCCGTTCTTCGATGCCGGCAAGTCCTGAGGCAAGGGCTGCCGAGAGCGCGAGATACGGATTCGCGTCGGCTGGGGCGATCCGGTACTCGCTTCGCTGGCCCTCGGGCCCGGCGGGAATCACGCGGATCGCCGTCGTGCGGTTCTCGACGCCCCAGTTCGAGGCGGTCGGAGCCCAGAGGCCAGGCACGAGGCGGCGATAGGCGTTGATCGTCGAGCAGACCATCGCCAGCATCTCGGGCAGGTAGCGCACCTGCCCCGCCACGAAATGCCGCATCGTCTCGCTCATCTCGAAGCGCTCGCCCTCGGCGTGGAAGACGTTGAGGCCCGTCTTCGGGTCGCCGAGCGAGACATGGATATGGCCGCTCTGGCCCGGGTAG
>JANNQH010000463.1:0-3021 GCA_031400655.1 Deltaproteobacteria bacterium
GGGCCAGCTGGTCCGCCTTCACCCGGCGAACGCCCTGCTCAAATCGATCGCTCGGCCCGAGCGCCCCCGCGAGATTGTCGGCGGAGAGCTGGAAGGGGAAGCCACAGGCTTCGGAGAAGATCCACTCGAGCGCCTGCGGCCTCGCCTCGGCCCGCTCGAACTCTTCCTGCTCCCGGGGATCGCGGCCATCGGGCCGATACCAATAGCCGTAGTCCTCGAGCTTGCGTCGATCGGCGCCCGCGAGGCACCAATGCGCGACCTCGTGCAGCGCACTCGCGAAATAATCCTCGCGATAGACGACGCGATGGGGCTCTCGAAGCAAGTCCGATGAGGGCACGTAGAGCGGCTCCGGTGACCCCCCGACGAGAATCGTCGCATGCTCCGCGAAGAAGCATTCCCGGAAGATCCGCTCGAGGTCCGGCGCCACGAGGCCACGAGCAGCGCTCATCGAGGAGCGTCCTCGAAGTCGCCGCCGACGCCGACGACCCGCACCGGCGCGTCGACGCCGTTCACCGCGACGTCGAGCTCCGACAACAGCTCGCAGAGCAGACGAAAGCGATCGCCACCGATCTTCGCGGCGAAGTGCCCGGTCGTCTCGCGGGTGATCTCATCGATGTCCCGGATCAGCGTGCGGCCGCGGCGCGTGTAGCTCACCCGCTTCACACGCCCATCCGACGGATCCGGCACGCGCTCGAGGTAGCCCACCTCCTCGAGCTCGCCGACGAGCTGTCCGGCTCGCTGCAATGTGAGGCGAAGCCGGGCCGCGAGATCCGTCATGCGAAGGCCATCGGGCGGAAGGTTTGGGATCACCTGGGCCGTCGAGGGTCGCAGGTCGTGGCCGCGCTCCAGCAGCCCGGCTCGCATGCGCAGGCGCATCGCGGTGGCGAGACCGTTCAGGTGGCGGCTCATCGGCTGGGCCGCCGGGTCGGCCGGGGCCGTCCGACCCGCGCGGGCCGGGGACCTTCGGATCGGACGCGCTCGGGGGGGGGTGGGCATGCTTGCCAATTTACCAAAGTCCCTTTAGTGTTTTCAAACGGCGACCGACGACCCCAGGAGCGAACCCCCCGATGGCGCTTGGCGACACGACCCGAAGATCGAAGCGCAATTCAACGGAGCCCGCCGCCGTCGGATCGGGTCGCCCGCGGCGGGCAACCTGGCGGATCGACGTCTCGGACGCGGTGCCGCTGCCGGGCCGCTTCGAGATCGCCGTCGACGTCGTGCTTCCGAACAGTGGAGCCGAGGCGGCAGCGCCGGTCTGCCTGGTCTGCCTGCCCGGCGGCTTCCTCTCGCGCCGGTACTACGACCTCGGACACGACCTCGGACACGACCTCGAACAGAACCTCGGTCAAGCCAGCGATCCGAGCTACAGCTTCGCCGAGGCGATGGCGCGCGCGGGCTTCGTGACGCTCGCCTTCGATCACGTCGGCATCGGCGAGAGCTCGAAGCCCGAGCCGATCGAGGCCGGTTATTCGCTCGGGGTCGAGGCGATCGCGCGCGCGAATCAACGTGCCCTCGAGCTCGCCCTCGAGCGGCTCGCACAGGGCGATCCCGCGCAGGGAATTCCCGCGACGCGCTGCGCGGCGACGATCGGCGTCGGCCACTCGATGGGCTCGGTGCTGACGGTCGAGCAGCAGGCGCAGGCCCGGCCCCATCGCGCGCTCGTCCTCTTCTCCTTCAGCACGAAGGGTCTCCCGCGCTTCCTGAACGAAGACCAGCTCGCCTACGCGAACGATCCCGTCCGCACCCGCCGTGAGCTCGGAGAGATCGTGCGGCGCTCCTTCGGCACGCCGTATCCCCCGCGCCCGAATCAGGACGAGACGAACCGCCGCGCCGCGTTCGGCGTCGGCACCGCTCCGCCTCTCACAGCAGCGCTGCTCGAGCGCGCGTCAACCGATCTGCTCGCCGCCGGCGGCCTGCTCTCGATGATCCCAGGCGGCTACGCACCCGCGGCCGACGCGATCGACGTGCCCGTCTACATCCTCGTCGGCGATCACGACCTGCACGGTGTCGAGGAGCTCGCCGACGAGCTGCCGAAGGCCCCCGAGAAGACGACGCGCCTGCTCGAGGACTGCTGGCACTGTCACTTCGTGGCGAACACACGCGCCGCGATCTGGCGCGAAATTCCCATCTGGATCCGCACGACCCTGGCCCGCCAGGAAGGAGAGCCCCGATGAACCTGGATTCGACCCCGACCTCCTCTCGCCACCCGCGCCGATTGTTCTCGGCTGATTCGCATTGCGTGATCACCCACGAGCAGGTCAAGCAGAACCTCGCTTCTCGCTTCCACTCCGCCTGGGACGAGGGCATGGCGCGCCACGCTGAGAAGCAGGACCTGATCCAGGCCGGCAAGAAGCTCGAGCTCGAGGATTTCATCGACCTCGAGGCGGCCCGCCATCCGGGCTATTTCGATTCGAAGGCTCGGCTCGCGGCCATGGACGCCGATGGCGTGCAGTGCGAGGTCATGTATTCCGAGTTCGATTTCACGAGCAAGGTCTACGAGATCGGCGAGCACTGGCAGGCGTGCGCCACCGCCTACAACAATTCGCTGGCCGAGTTCGCGTCGATCGACCCGAAACGCATCCTCATCACCTATCAGCTCCCCCTGATCGACATCGACTACGCGGCCTCCGAGATCTACCGGCTCGCGGGCATGGGCGCACGCTCGATCCAGATCCCGAACTTCCCGAGCGAGCTCGGCATGCCCGACTACCACGACCTCCGCTACGAGAAGCTCTGGCACGCCTTCGAGGAGACGGGCGTCGTCGTCGCGAACCACCTGACCCTCAAAACCTCGCTCTGGGACACCTTCCGCCGGGATCCGACGCCGCAGAAGGGCATCTTCACGGCGCTCCCCGGCTTCGCCATCGCCGAGACGCTCAGCTGGTACATCCTCACCGGCGTGCTCGAGCGCCACCCGAAGCTGCGGGTCGTCTTCGTCGAGCCGGGCCTCTTCTGGCTGCCGGGCTTCATCCGCTTCCTCGACAGCCGCATGCACCAGCACTACGAGTTTCCCGGCGTGAA
>JANNQH010000464.1:0-2572 GCA_031400655.1 Deltaproteobacteria bacterium
GATCCGCGGCTTTCACCCGAGACGGAAGCCCGCGCCCGCGGCTGTCCAGGCCTGCGCTTCGAGCGCGCGAAGCCCGAGGCGCATCGCGGTCGCTACCGCCTCGTGATGGCCCATCACAGCTTCGAGCACATGGCCGATCCGCTCCGCAGCTTCGAGGCGCTCGGAGCGCTCGTCGCACCGGGGGGCTCGCTGCTCTTGCGGGTGCCGCTCGCCGACTCCTGGGCGCGCGCGCATTACGCTGCGGACTGGGCCCAGCTCGATGCGCCGCGTCACCTCCAGATTCCCACGCGCGAGAGCGTTGCGCGCATGGCCGAGCGCACGGGACTCCGCGTCGAGCACGTCGCCGACGATTCGGGCGTGTTCCAGATCTGGGGGAGTGAGCGGGCGCTTCCGCGCGCCGGCGCCGCGCGTTTCGCCCGCTGGCTCGCGGCGCGGCGCCAGGGAGCCAGGCTCCGGCGAGACGGACGCGGAGACCAGGCGGCCTTCTATCTGCGCCGCCCGATCTGATCCACGCGGTCGGAGCGAATGGCCCCGCGCCGCCTCACATGAACGTCGGCCGCGTCCCGATGATCTGCTCGGCCTCGAGCCGCGCGAACTCCGCGTCCGAGAGGCCGAGATCGCCCTGCAGGATCTCGCGGTTGTGCTGACCGAGAGTCGGCGGCGGGCTGCGGTGGAGATCGCGCTCGAAAGCGGAGAAGACGGCGGGAAACGACGGGTAGCGGGTCTCGCCCGTCACTGGATGCTTCATCGTCTGGAAAAAACCGCGGGCCTCGAGCTGGGGGTTCGGCCAGAGCGTATGGTTGTTGATCGAGGCGGCGGCGGGGACACCGGCCGCGAGCAGGGCCTCGACCACCTCGTCGCGGGTGCGCGGTCGGATCCATTTAGCGAGCCGCGCCTGGAGCCGATCGTGGGCCGCATGGCGTCCCGGATGGGTCGCGAGCTCCGGATCGTTTCGCCAATCCTGCGCGCCGAGCACGCGACACAGGCCGCCCCACTCCCTATCGGTCGTGACCGAGACCGCGACGCGCTCGTCGGCATCGCGGGTCTCGAAGATGCCCTGCGGTGCTGCGTGGGGCATGACGTTTGCGTTGCGCGTCAGCAATACGCCAAAAGCCGAGTACTCGAGCACCTGCTCCGCGGCGATGTTGAGCGCCGGCTCGACTAGCGGCACCTCGACGACCTGGCCGCGGCCCGTCCGCTCTCGCTCCTCGAGGGCGAGCCCGAGGGCGAAGACGGCGTGGACGCTGCCTAACGGATCGCAGCTGCCGCGGATGACGAGGGGTAGATCTTCGTAGCCCGTGAGCCAGGCCAGCCCGCTCACCTGCTCGATCGTCATCGCGAAGCCCAGCCGATCGCGCCAGGGCCCGTCGAGGCCGAATGCCGGCATGCGGACGCTGATGAGCCGCGGGTTCAGGCGCTTCATCGTTTCCCAGTCGAGCCCGAAGCCCGGCATCACGCGGGCCGAGAAATTCTCGATCACGACGTCGGCGTCGGCGATCAGGCGTTTGACCAGCGCAAGGCCATCGGGATGATCGAGGCGCAGGGTCGCGTCGCGCTTGCCGGGGTTCGCGCCGTGGAAGACGTTGCCCCACTCCCAGAGCGGTGAACGCTGGCGCGCGGCGCCGGCGAAGCGCATGCCGTCGGGGCGCTGGACCGATTCGATCTTCACGATGTCGGCGCCGAGGTCGGAGAGGATGGAGGTCGCGTAGGGTCCCGCCCAGAAGGCCGTCAGGTCGACGACTCGCAGGCCCGCGAAGGGGAGATCCGGCTGGGACATCGACGGCGCGTTTGCGGGCGCAGATTTCGCCTTCGAGCCGGCGATCTTCGCGAGCACCGCGGCGCGATCGCCGTCGAGTCGTGAAGTGCGCCCGATCGGCGTCGTCGCCATCGACTCGAGGCGATACGGAGGGCGCGGCTGCAGGAAGCCGCCCGGTGACCGGAGATAGACGCCGCGGGCCTGGAAATGATCGAATTGCGGGAGCTCGCGGCCGTTCCCGATCGGCGCGACCGGAATTCGGACGAGCTCGCACAGCTCGATCACCTCGGCCGTCGTGTGCTCCTTCATCCAGCCGTGGATGAATTCCTGCATGAAGTCGATCTGTTCCATGCGCTCGCGCGCCTCGAGGAAGCGGGGATCCTGGGCGATGTCCTGTCGGCCTAACATGGCGCAGAAATCCGACCATTGTTGCCCGGTCTGCGTGCAGATCCCGACGTGGCCGTCCTTGGTCGGCTCGATCGACGGGATCTCGATCGACCGCGGCAGCAGCCCTCCGAGGAATTGCCGTCCGAGGTCGCCGCAGATCGTGAGACAATGCAGCGCCGCCTCGAAGCTCGAGAGATCGACGATCTGCCCGGCTCCGTCGCGCCGCGCCGAGCGCCAGGCCGCCAGCGCACACACCGAAGCGAAGCTCCCCGCCACCCAGTCGCAGATCCGGCCCCCCGCCGCGACAGGCTCGCGCCACGGGAATCCGCGGTACTCGAGGGAGCCCGACGCCGCCTGGAGCGTGAAGTCGTTGGCGGGCCGTGTCGCCCAGGGCCCTTGCTGGCCCCAGGGCGAGATCCGCACGATCGA
>JANNQH010000465.1:0-4498 GCA_031400655.1 Deltaproteobacteria bacterium
GAGTCGAAGTACTCCTTCACCTTGCAGATCTTGTCGCCCCGGAAGTAGTAGAGCATGTGGTATTCGGCGTCGTAGGACCCGCCGTCCATCGCGCGATCGAGGTGTCGCATCTCGATCGCGACCGAGTCGCCCTCGGCGATCGCATTCAGGATCTCGAACTCGTAGCTGCGTGTCCCCGTCTCGAAGAGCTGGTCGTCGATCGCGATGTAGGTCCCGAAGACAGATTCGCGGCCGCGGAAGGGGCCGCCCGCCAGCGACGGCGGCGACTGCCAGGTCGCGTCCTCGGTCATCATGGCCTTGGCGCGGGCGAGCTCGCCCTTCGAGATCGCGGTCAGGAAATCGATCGCCGTCTGTTTGTTCTCGCTTGTGGACATCGGATTCTCCTCAAGACGTGGGCATACGCGGGTTGCGCATACCGGCGAACCAGCCGCCGTCGGCGACGAATTCGGAGCCGGTGCAGTAGCTGCCATCGTCGGTCGCGAGGAACAGGATCACGCGCGCAACCTCCTCAGGCATCCCGACGCGCGGCAGCGGGAAGTTCGCGTAGACCCCCCGATTGAGCTCCTCAACCGACATCGTCTCGGCACCGCCCATCGCCGTGTACATGCCACCTGGATGCACGCTGTTCACGCGGATGCCGTACGGGCCGAGCTCGATCGCCGCATTTTTCGTGAGGCCGCGGACGGCCCACTTCGTCGACGAGTAGGCGGAGAGCCCGGCCGAGGAGTGCAGGCCGTCGATCGACGAGACGTTGATGATCGAGCCGCCACCCGCCGCCTTCATGGGGGCGATGGCGGAGCGGATCCCGAGAAAGGTGCCGAACTGGTTGATCTCGAAGACGCGTTTATAGTCCTCGTTGGTCGTGTCGACGATGCTCGCCATGTGGACGACGGCGGCGTTGTTGACGAGAACGTTCAGCAAGCCGAAGGCCTGACAGCGTTCGAGCGCGCGATTCCAATCGCTCTCCTGGCGCACGTCCATCCGCAGGAATGCCGCCTGGCTCCCGAGCTCCTTCGCAAGGGCATTGCCCGCGTCCTCGAGCACGTCACCAAACACGACCTTCGCCCCGTTCTCGACGAAGAGCCGCACCGTCGCCTCACCGAGACCGCGGGCGCCACCGGTCACGAGGGCTACCTTGCCTGATAAACGTCCCATCACGCCTTCTCCCTTTGCTCGAGCACCCGCTCGACCGCTGCCATCACGTCCTTCGCCACCGCCTCTTCGCCTCTCGACGCATCGATCCGCAGCAGCCCCGGCGCCGTGAGCGACCGGAAGATCTCCGCCACGCGCTCGAGATAGTTGAGCTCCTCGAACACGGGCTCGGCCTGCCCCCCCCGCGCCGCTACTCGGGCAAGCCCGTCCTCCGGGTCGATGTCGAAGAACAGCACGAGGTCGGGACGACCGAATTCGGTCTGGCTGTCTGAGAGGAGCGTTGCGGGATCAAATCCCCGGGCTCCCTGATAGGCGACGGTACTGAAATACGAGCGGTCGCATAGAACGATCCGCCCGGCCGCGAGCGCCGGCTCGACGACATCGCGCATGTGCTCCCGGCGATCCTTGATGAACCAGGCGAGCTCGGTCTCGCGCGGGACACGGTCGGTCGTGCGCGCCATCTCTCGGATCTTGCGCCCCCAGAGTCCCTTCGTCGGCTCGCCGGTCTCGAGGATGTCGAGGCCGCGGGCGCGCAGCGCCGCCGCCGTCCGGCGCAGCTGGGTCGACTTGCCGCTCCCGTCGATGCCCTCGAAGACGATCAGGATCCCGCGCTTCACGCTGCCTCCGAGAACACGCGGATTCGCTTCATCCCCGTGGCACCGGAAATCCGCCACGAGAGATGCGATTCGGGTTGGTACGAAACTCGCAATTCATACCTCCATCGCCTTCGGGCGTGCTTTGCCCGGCTCCTCTAACGGGACCGGGATCCGGGTGAAGCCGAGATCGTCGGACGGGGGCACAGGGTTCGTGTCGGGACAAACAAAACGGGGTGAAGCCCGCCACGAGCTCCCGTCCGGCGATTCTCATTAAGAGCTGCGGACTCGGACTCCCGACCCTGAGCCGAGGACGACGTCTGGACCGTCGCGAACTGGCTGTTCCCAACGCCGACGCTTCCGCCACAAAAGCGAGTGCCCTGCACGGCTTCGGTTTTGCGAAGTCAAGCGCAGCCGGTGCCCCGATCAGCGAAGCCACCGAGATGCCACACGGGCTCGCCTTACTCAGGCGACCGCCAAAGCGGGCGAGCCATTCGCGAAACCGAAGCCGCGCAGGGCACGACTTCAAGGCACGAGACCCCGCCGCACGAAGCGACGGAAGTCCCGAAGATCAGATCTTGCTCTGGAGCATGAACGCGATGACGAGACCGTAGATCGCGATCGACTCGATGAGCACCATGCCGAGGATGAAGTTGACGAACATCGCTCCGGCAGCGCCCGGATTGCGTGCGATCCCGGCCGTCGTATTGCCGGCGGTGATGCCCTGACCGATGCCGCAGCCGAGGCCCGCAAGGCCGATGGCGATGCCCGCACCGATGCCGATGTTGCCAGCCGCAGCGCCGGCTTCCTGCGCGAAAGCGGCGGTCGGGACGAGGAAGAGGACGAGGGCCCAGACGAGGGCACGAACGGAACGACGCATGCTGATTTTCCTTCTCGAGATGGAGAGATTGAGAAACGAACGAACGGATCGAACCAGGAGCGAGCCGCGGACTAGTGCGGCTCCTGCAGCGCCTGACCGATGTAGATCATCGTCAGGAGCGCGAACACGAAGGCCTGGAGGAAGCACACGAGCATCCCGAGACCCAGGAAGACCGCGGGGACCAGGACCGGAACCAGGCCGAGGAAGATCCCGACCACCTTGTGGTCCGCAAACATGTTGGCCATCAACCGGATGCCGAGAGTCAGGATCCGAGCGATGTGGAGCAGAAGCTCGAGCGGCAGGAACAGGGGGGCGAGAAGCCGGACGTGATAGTGGTGGCCGCCGATATGCGGTTGCCAGAGCGACGGGCCCATGAATTGATAGATGTACTTCCAGCCGTGCTGGCGAATGCCGACAAAGTTGTAGACGGCGAAGGAGAGGATGCCCCAGGCGAAGGTGACGTTGGCGTCGGCCGTCGTGCCCTGGATGCCCGGGATCAGGTTCATGAAGTTCGAGACCAGCACGAAGAAGAAGATCGTGCCGACGACCGGGAAGTATCGCCGCCAGTCGTCGCCGATTGTCGTCTGGCCGAGATCGCCGAGGGCTTCGATGATGACCTCGACGACGTTGCGGACCGACAGGCCCTCTTCGGGCAGGATGCCTCGGCCCTCTCCGGCGACGGTGCGCTTGACCGCGAGGCCCGCCAGGATCAGGAGCCCGGCGGCGAAGAGCGCCGACAGGTAGATCCACTCGATGTGAAGCGGATGGGCGATCGTTTCGAACAGATTCATCGGCGGGTCTCGTCGGCTGCCGCTTCGGCATCCTTCGTTCGGGTTTCGGTCGGCCCGACGCGGGTCGGAAAGAGCTGTCCGGTCAGGGGTCCGGCCAATCCGGCCAAAGATCCGTACATCGAGAGTCGCTCATCGCGCAGTGCTTGCTCGGCCTCTTCGTCGAGCTCTTCATCGTCGAGGAAGACGGGGAGCGTCGCAGGATCGAGAACCGGGGGGCGGTTCAGCCACGCATCGATCAGGACGGCGGGCATCGCAATCGAGAGCCCGATCAGCAGGGCCACCGGATTCGCCCCGGCCTGCAGCGTGAGAAAGATGCCCGCCCCGATCAAAAGGAAGCGCAGCGCAAAAGCCCCCGTCCAGCTGCGCGTCATCTGGCCCGTGAAGAAGCTCATCGCCGAGCGCCGCAGCGCGCCAAGATTGAAAGCCTCGAGCAGCGCCCCAACCGCCAGGCTCGTCGCGAAATGCGGCGTCTCGAGCGCGAGCGAGGCCGCCACGGCGCTCGCCGACAACCCGAGATTCCACTGTTCGACCCTGGCCAGCGCGAATTTCATCTCGTCAGTCCCGTTCGTTCGTCTCGTCGTCGCGGCGCCAGATATCGCTGAGTCCCGGCGTCTCGGCCGGACCCCGGTCCTCGTCGGCGTCCGCATCAGCCCCTGCGGCGCCCGGAGTGGTACGTCCGCCCGGCGGCGATCCCAGCGGTCGGCCACTCACGTCGGCTCCCACGCCCCCGCTCGGTCCCGTGGGCAGGTCTCGCCCCATCCGCAGCAGCCGCAGCACCATCGCCGCGAATCCGATCACCAGTCCGACGATCACACCATAGGGTGTCGTGCCGAAGCGCCGGTCGATCCAGTATCCGGCTCCGGCCCCGAGCAGGACCGCCATCACCGCCTCGATCGCCCCTTGATAGGCGTCGTTGGCGTCTGATGCGGCGGCACGTTTCACGCGTCGTCGACCCGGATAGTTGGGCGGGTGACTCAAGTGGCCTCCATGCCCGGGGGTCCGAAACCGGCGCGCAGCTTAGCCCCCCCGGCCGCGGGGCTCAACGCGACCGAGCGCTGCGCTTCAAGGCTTTTCGGGCGGCT
>JANNQH010000466.1:0-2787 GCA_031400655.1 Deltaproteobacteria bacterium
CGAGCGGCGCAGCCTCGAACCGCTCACGTATTCCGACTCGAGACCATCCCCTACAAAGCCCCGATAACCGCCCGACAGAGCCGCGATAATCGTTATCGCAGCACCCGGAGGGATTCGAATGCGGGTCAGCACTATGCGACGACCTTGGGACTGCCCTGACGAGCTCCGATCGATGCCGCGGTGACTGATAACTTGCCGCGATATCCGTGGTCGCCTGCTATCGTGTCGGTTACTAACTAGTTATGCGGCATTCGGGCATGCGCAAACTCGACATCATCGGCCTCCTCGCCCTGACTCCGATTCTTCTGGCGACTGATGTCGCAATTGATCCCTCTGAGGCGGGTCCCCCGCCGACGATCGAGCAACAGCGCTTCAGTCTCGAGAGATACAATCATGAGTTCGACCGTGAAATCGATTCCCTCGTAGATGAGCTCGCCATGCTGATCTCGAAGGCGGAAGTCGATGGGCTCCGTCGAGATTATTACGAATGGAGGATTCAGCGAGATCGCGACTGTGCAGAGACAGCGAGAGCTGGCTCGGACAGTTTGGCCGAATTGGAGTGTAGGAGGCGCGAGTCTGACGAATATTATCAACGACTACGAACCCAATTTGATCGAGCTCAACCTGTTCAGGTTAATCCTTCTAGCTGAGTCGCGAACGCTGCATAACAAACCGCTGCAGACGGACAAGTCCGCGGCAGAGCCCGTTCCGGCCTCCGCCGCCCAACCAGGGCGTGGGCCCTTCGGGCTGATAGGGCGGGGGCGGCTTGTGCCGCCTGGCGACGATCGTTGTACCTTCGGCGAAACCTTCTAGCGCGAACTTGCCGCTGAGCGATAATTCGTCATGCGGCATCGGGCGAGCCGTGATCGAACTGCTCAATCCAATCATCCTGTTCGCCCTCGTGTTCTTCGGTCTTGCCCTGAGAGGGCTCCTCGAAGTACGACTCGAACGCCGACACGCCGATGTCCTACACGATCTTGGCGGTGGGCTGATCCTCGTCCCGCCGGCCGCGCCGTCCGGCCGACGCGAATGGGCCTGGGCCAAGTTTATGACGTGGAAGCATTTTCGAGTCCGAGACCCCGTCCTATCGACCCTCTGCCTTTTGGGCTCGAGCGCTCATCTCTTGATTATTCTAATGATGGTCGGCCTGGTCGAGTTTCCTTTGACCGGTCGGGGACATGGTTAACAGAAGTCCGGGGACATGGTTTACACCTTGTCTTGACCGGTGATCCGCCCGGTCTTCCGGTCGATCCGTCCTAGGATCGTGTTGTAGTAGACGATGTTCCAGATCCCATCGTCGATCTCTTCCATGCCGACATCTTCTCCCTTGAGTGCATTGCTCAGGAAGTACTGACCCGACTGAAGACGGAACGCGCCGCAGGCGCTGATCCTCCGGATCTCGAAGTGACCAGGATACTCGGGTCGCCGGAGGCGACCCGAATACTCTTTCGTGGACGGCTTTTAGTGGTCGGCCGGGCGATCGTCGCCGAGCGCTTCGTGCGGCCGCTCGTGGTTGTACCGATGCTGGAACTTGTCGAGGAGCTTTTGCTGCCTCGGCATGTCCTCGGCCGGCGGCCGCGTGGCTTCGCGCTTGAGATCCTTGTGCATCCGCTCGTGCTGCCCGTTCTCCTGGGGGCTCGAGGGCCGGATGCGCTGGTGGACGATGCCGAGCTTCATCCACCAGACGTTGAGCTCGCAGAGCCCCGCGATGCCCAGGGAAGCGAACGGGGCGCCGTTGTCGGTGCGGATGGCGTCGGGCAAGCCGCATTCCTCGAACAAGCTTCTGAAGGCCGGTTTGGCGCCTTCCGTGCGAACCGAGGGAAGTCCCTTGCAGAGCAGCAGCATGCGGCTGTAGTGATCAGTGACGGTGAGGGGGTAGCAGTAGTCGCCGTTCTTCATCTTGAACTGGCCCTTGAAGTCGGCGGGCCAGACCTGGTTGGGGGCCGTCGTCTCGACGCGAACCGCGCCCGGGTGTTGCCAGAGCCGGCGTCGCCGTTGCTTGCGGAGTAAGCCTTGCTCTTCGAGCAGGTCGTTGACCGTGCTGCGAGCTGGGACCTGCCAGTCCGGGTGACGAATGGCCAGCATCCGGCGCAGTTTGGTGGCGCCCCAGCCGTACTCGACCCGGAGCTTCAGGAGCGCTTGCTCGATGTGCTCGGGGGTTCGGTTGGGGTGGCGCTCCGGGGCCCGAGAACGGTCCTTGACCCCCTCCTGGCCCTCGTGCTCGATGCGCTCGATCCACTTGTAACCGGTGGGCCGGGAGACCTGGTACCGCCTACAGAGTTCGCTCATTGACCACTGGCCACTTACGTAGTCGCGATAGAACGCTTGGCGCTGCTTCGTCGGGTTCGTTTCCATCCAGGGCATCTCCTGGGTGTAAACGATGTGCCCGGACTTCTGTAAAGGATGTGCCCGGACCGGACCGTCGGCTGGAATACCCGGAAAGTGGACGGGCGCTGGCGGCCGACCTTCGAACGCGCGCACTACCTGATGGTCGCGGAGGAGTTCGCGTATTGGCGCGCTGCCGACGACGCGTTCGGCGATGTCTTCCAGGAGTCCGTCGCACCCGTCTTCGACGCCGGATTGGTCGACCTCATTGAGTCCAACCACGACGTCGGCGATGGAATTCGTCTCGAGCCCCCTGTATTCAAGTCGGCCTCAAGCCAACGGCCTGCCTGTAGCAGGCCTTGTTATTGATTCAGACGTGCAATAAAAAGGGCGTCACTGACGCCCTTTTTGCATTCGCTACCAGCGCGGAGCGCCTTCGTCTTTGAGCTGGCTGCGCAGGGC
>JANNQH010000467.1:0-1869 GCA_031400655.1 Deltaproteobacteria bacterium
GAACGCGTCGCCGCCGTGCCCGAGCCGTTCGCGTCGATCGGCGCCTGGCGAAACTGAGGAGCAACGTGGGCTACGACTTCCGTCTCGAAGACCGCGATGCACGCGTGAGCCCCTGGCGGGCGGGCGCGCCCCTCGTGCTCGAGATCGAGGGCCAGCGCGTGCAGGCGACGCTCGAGCGCGGGGCGGGCGACGGCGAATACTTCCTGACGCTCAACGGCCAGCGCGAGCGGCTCTTTATCGCCACCCGGGGCGACGTCCATTTCGTCCACTGGCTCGGCCGCAGCCACCGGGTCGAGGCCTGGAACGCCCTCGATCGCGAGAGAGAGAAGGCGGTCCGTGCCGGTGGCGCCGACGAGATCCGCGCACCGATGCCCGGCGTCGTCGTCGCCATCGCGGCGAAGGCGGGCGACACGGTCGAGACCGGTGCGCTCCTCCTGACGATCGAGAGCATGAAGCTCCAGACGGCGATCACCGCGAGCCATCCCGCCCGGGTGTCGGAAATCTGCGTCACCGTCGGCGAGCATTTCGACCAGGGCAGTCCGCTCGTCCGCTTCGCTGACCGCGACACGGACGCAAAAGCCCCGGGCAGGAAGAAGAGACCCAAGTCATGATGCGCCGCATCGAGAGCCGCCTCGACCGCCACGGCGAGACCTACCGCCGCTTCCGCGCGGCAAACCTCGCCCGCGTCGAAGAGTTCCGCAGCCGCCAATCGGATGCGCGGTTCGCGCGCCCGCAGCGCGATCTCGACCGCCTGGCCCACCACAATAAGCTCTTCGTCCGCGAACGCATCGAGCGCCTGCTCGATCCGGGGACGCCCTTCCTCGAGCTGTCGTCCCTCGCAGCCAACAGCGAGTACGACGGCGAGTCGAAGGGCGCGAGCGTCGTCACGGGAATCGGCATCGTCTCCGGGCGCGAGGTCATCGTCCGCGCCGACGACCCGAGCATCAAGGGCGGCGCCTGGTATCCGCTCACGGTCAAGAAGAACGTGCGCTGCCTCGACATCGCGATCGAGAACCGGCTGCCCGTCGTCCACATGTGCGACAGCGCGGGCGGATTCCTGCCGCTCCAGTCGCAGCTCTTTGCAGACCGCGTCTCGGCGGGTCGGATCTTCCGCAATCAGTCGATCTTGTCCCAGATGGGCGTGCCCCAGCTCTCGCTCGTCTTCGGCCACTGCACGGCGGGCGGCGCCTACATCCCCTCGCTCTCGGACTACTCCGTGATCGTGCGCGGGAACGGCGGGATCTTCCTCGGCGGGCCGCCGCTCGTGAAGGCCGCCACCGGCGAGATCGTCGACGCGAATACGCTCGGCGGAGCCGACGTGCACACGCGCGTCAGCGGCGTCGCTGACTACGCCGCCGACTCCGAGGACGAAGCGATCCTGCTCGGGCGGGAGATCGTGGGCCAATGGACGAGGGGCGAGAAGGCGCGCATCGAAAGGCGCGAGCCCGAGCCGCCCGCCTACGATCCCGAGGAGCTCTACGGCATCATCCCCGACGACATCAAGATCCAGTTCGACATGCGCGAGGTGATCGCCCGGATCGTCGACGGCAGCTATTTCCACGAATACCAGCCCGACTACGGGACAACGTTGATCTGCGGCTATGCCTGGATCTGGGGCCAGAAGGTCGGCATCCTCGCCAACAACGGCGTCCTCTTCAACGACTCGTCGTTGAAGGGCGCCCATTTCATTCAACTCTGCAACCAGAACCGCACGCCGCTCCTTTTCCTCCAGAACATCACGGGCTTCATGGTCGGCCGCGAGTACGAGGCCCGGGGCATCTGCAAGGACGGGGCGAAGTTCATCATGGCCCAGTCGTGCAGCGTCGTGCCGAAGTTCACGGTGATGGTGAACGGGTCCTTCGGCGCCGG
>JANNQH010000468.1:0-2163 GCA_031400655.1 Deltaproteobacteria bacterium
TCGTCTTTGCCGTTCAGTGCGAGGGTTGTGAACGGGAAGGTCGCGTCGTAGAATCCGCCTCGGCGCGCGAGTAGCTCAGTTGGTAGAGCATCAGCTTCCCAAGCTGAGGGTCGCGAGTTCGAATCTCGTCTCGCGCTCCAATTCATTCAAAGACTTGAGTGATTCCTGAGATCTCGCGCCTGGCGAGCGCGGAGTGGTGGTGCCGCTCTAGCCGGTCACGGCGCGCCGCTTCTCCAGATAGCCGATTCCCAACATGCCCAGGATCACGAACACGTCCCTCACCGCGGGTTCGGGGACGACGCGAAATCCCACGTTGGAGTACTCGCCGTCCGGCGGGGCACTGCCCCGGTCCGACGCGACGAGTCTGGATGCGCTATGGAGGATGTCTCCGCCACGCACGCCGCGATTCGAGCCGTTGATGATCGACTCGTTCCTTTCGAAGACGTTCCCGCCCTGATCGAAGGTTCCGTAGGGACTCGCCGAGCCCGTGTAGCTGCCCGCGTCCGCGAAGTCTGGCTGATCGCAGTTGGCGCGGTTGGGCGTGGCCGTCGGCGAGGCGCAGGTCGTCGTCGTGTCCGATCCCGCCGGGTAGTCGAAGTAGCTCGTCGTGGCCGCAGCGTAGTAGGCCGCTTTGTACCACTCGTCCTCGTTCGTCACGGCGAACACGGCACCCGGGTTTCGCACGATCGAGTTGTCGTCGATGCCCTGCTGTGTGAGGGTGTAGGCGCCGTCCTCGGTCGTGGTGCCGCCCTGCGCGCCCGTCGGCTGACCGTTATGCAGCCAGTTCGCGAAGCGGAGCGCACTGTAGAATGAGACGAGCACGACGGGCATGTCGCTCCGACCGGCGATCGTGCTGTAGCTGTAGCTCCCCGAGCTGCCGCTGCGGGTGACGCCGGCGAGGTCGTCCGGGGCGCTGTAGAGCCCGAACGTGTCCGTGTCGGCGACGGCGTTCAGGAACTCCGCGTACTGCGAGTTCGTCACCTCGTACGTCCCGATGGTGTACGGGTAAGCCACGGAGCCGAAGCAGCCCTGCGGCTGGCCGTCGCAGGGGTTGCCCGGGGAGCCGACGAACGTCCAGTCGATCACAAGGGCCGACGCAGAACCCCCGAGCGTCAGCGCCATCCACCCAATCAACAAACTCATCGTGATCCGTGCAACCTGCGAGGGCATTCGAGCCTCCACTTCTTCGGTGAACTGGATTCATAGCCTGTTCAGGTCCGTGTTCGTCTTCCAACGCGTTGAAGACCCGCTCCCATGACCAGCACGAGCGCCATCAGTATGCCCAGTCCGAGGGGCGCGAATACAGGAACCACCGGCGGACTCCCCAGATACCGGATCTGATAGATCCGGCCTGCACCCGGGACCGCGAACCCGTCCTGGGTCGTGAAGTCGCTGACGAAAAGGGAGTCGGTCGTGGCCAGTAGGCCGTCGGGGTGGCCGGTCGTGGGCTGCGCGTTTTCGACGAAGTGGAAGTACGCGTGCGTGCCGAGGTCCACGTAGACCACCGGGTTGTCCGTGTTGGCGAGGCCCGCGCGCGTGAAGAGTCCATGGAAGCCGACGAACAGGCCCTCGCGCAGCCCGATCGGGAAGCCGGGTGGAGCAAAGCTGATCTCCGCCGGTCCCTCGCTCTCCTCGCCGATCGGCGGGGGAATCGGCTGGAAGGTCAGGAGAGGATCGATCCCGCCGCTCCCCACCTCGATGCCAGTCCGGTAGGCGATGTAGTTGGAGGGAAAACCAAAATCTTCGACGGGGCCACCGATCTGTGCCGCCGGGATCCGATTGAGCTCGTCCGCGCTGACTTCGTAAGGCGACACCGGCCCGTCGATACTGTTGTCCTCGAAGTAGAGATCGCCCGTCGCCGGGTGGAAGGCAATCCCGAAGGCGTTGCGTAAGCCTGCGGCAATGCGCTCGAGTCCCGTGACGACGACCGCTGGCCCTCGATCGTCGACTACGACCCGGTAGATCGAGTCGGGAATCACGACGCCCGTGATGGCACCGCTGACGGGGACGTTCGACGAGGTTGCCTGATCATCCTCCTTCGAGCCTACGTTGAAAAAGAGCTCGAACAGATTGGTGTCGGTCTGGCGGACGGCGAGCGTGAACGAGATGTGCGACCAGGGAAAGGGGATCTGAATCAAGATGCTCGTCAAGAGTGTCAGTGGG
>JANNQH010000469.1:0-2442 GCA_031400655.1 Deltaproteobacteria bacterium
CGGGGCAGGCGGGCGTCGTCAACTCGATCGCGAAGGAGACGGAGCTGCCCTCGATCTTCAGATCCTTGATGAATCCGAGCTCGACGATGCTCTTTTGGAAGTCGGGGTCGACGATCGGGCGGAGAGCGTCGAGCACCTGGCTGGCGCTCACGGTCTGGGACATGGGGTTGCCTTTCGAAGGGGGCGTTTCGAGGAAGGCTGCAGATTAGCAGCTGGGCCGACCGGCGACGCGCACGCAGCGGCAGCCTCGATCGCTACGCTTGGCCGCCGTCGGGCCAAGGCCGGGCGCGGAGACGGGGACAGGCAGCGATGAGCAATTTCGACGAGGCCCTCGAGCGATTCCATCAGGTCGACCTCGAGTATGCCGGCGGCCTCGCGAACCACGGCCCGATGGGAGCCCACGCGTTGCTCGCCCTCGGCCATCAGGCGTTGATCCCGGCCTTCGTCGACCGCTACGTCCCGCGCGTCCCGCCTGTGCGGATCGGGCGCGTTCTTGCGACCGCCGAGCGCGCGGCGGCCCGGGGCGAGATGGACCGCGCGCCCGACCTGGTGGCGACCTTCGAGGCCGAGCTCGCGCGCGGGAATTGGGCGGATGTCGCGGTCTTGGTCATTCCGGATCTACTGCCAGGGATCTTCGCGGCGGCGGGCCACGGGCTCCTGCGGACGGTGCACGCGATGCGGGCCCTCGAGCTCGAAGACAACGGCCTTCGCCGGCGGGAGCTCGCGCGCGGGCTCGCGCACTGGTCGGCGCGCTTTTCGAGTCTTCCGGGCGAGCCGGGCTCGCGGGCTCGTTCGGCGACGGGCGCCGCGGGCGGTGTCGATCCCGCGGCCGCGCTCGCGCGCTGGCCGACGCTTGCCTGGCAGGCGGGCGGCGCAGAATCGTTTACCCAGGCCGTTCTTCGCCTCGAGACGGACGAGGCCTTCCGCGCAGCCATCGAAGGATTTGCGATCCCCGCGCCTTCCGAGGTCGACGCCTTCCTCGCACAGCTCTGTCGGGCCACCGCGCATCTCTATCTCGCGCATCCGGATGCGCGCCTCGCCTACGTCCACGCCGTCACGCTCCCCTCGGCCATGCGCTGGCTCGCGCGCCGGCTTCCTGCGGACGCGGCTCGGGCCGGCGCCGCCTACGCATTCCAGGCGGTGGCGGCGCTGCACGCGCTCTACGGCGGTGCACCGATCGCGAGCGCCGTCGACGATGAGGTCCGCCAGACGGCAGAGACCTGGGACGAGATCCGCTACCGCGCGGCCTGCTCCCTCGAGGAGCACGCGATCAAGCTGGCGGAGGCCTGCTGGCGCGAGGATCGCGACGGTCCCGACCGGGTCTACCGGCTCGCGGCCGCTGAGGCTGCGCTTCATCTCGACGGGACCCGCAGCGCGCTCCGCTGTTAGGGTGGGTCGATTCTCGGTTCGTGGGCGGAGTTCGACGAGACCTCGGCGTTCGTCAGGCCGCGGCCGACGTCGCCCGGCGCAGGACCTCGCGGTAGCCGCCCTCCGTCACGAGCGCGCCCTCGAGCAGGCCGCGGTCGCGCAGGATCGCGTGCAGCTGCGGCAGCCGGTAATGGGGCACGGTCATCAGCAGATGGTGCTCGAGGTGGTAGTTCACGAAGACGGGGGCGAGCAGCAGGCGCTCCCACCAGCGGACCAGCGTCGTGCGCGTGTTGCGGAGCGGATCTTCGGCGGGGCCTGTCATCGCGTGCTCGGCGATCGAGCGGATGCGCAGCGCCAGGCGATAGGTGGTGAGCAGGGCGACCAGCCAGAGGAGGTAGAGCTCGGGGCGGCCGAATGCGGTCGGGACGGCGGCGATGGCGAGATTCGAGAGGACGAAGGGGGCGAGCTTGTGCCAGCCGACGTCGGGCTTCTCGCCGCTTCGCAGCCCCTGATTGCGCTGGGTTCGCTTGCTTCCGAGGCCGAGATCCCGCTTCACCGTCGCGGCGATCTGCTGGCTGCCCGTCTGGCCCGAGAGGTCGCGGAAGGCTTTGCGGGCGAAGCTCCGGCGCGTGATCGGGAAAGGCGCCGTCAGCGCGACGTCGGGGTCGGCGGGGGTGCCCGTGTGGGCGTGGTGGACGAGATGGTAGTTGCGGTAGGGCAGGACTTCGGCGAAGACGGGATAGGCGCCGAGCCAGTTGCCGAGGCGATCGTTCCAGGTCCGGTTCGAGAGGAAGGACCGGTGGGCCGCCTCGTGCATCACGATGGCGCAGCCGAGCTGGCGGCCGCCGATGACGAACAGCGCGACGAGGATCGTCAGCGGATTTGCGGCGAAGCCGACGAGCGCCATGCTCGCGAACACGAGGCCCCAGTTGACGGCGAGGCTCAGCGCGCTGCGGCGATCGTCGAGGGCGAGGATCTCCTTCAGCTCGGCCTTCGTGAGCTGGCTCTTCCAATGCGCCTCGGCCGCTCGCGCGGCGCCTTCGCTCGGATCTTCGACGACTGCGGTCGAGTCCA
>JANNQH010000470.1:0-2798 GCA_031400655.1 Deltaproteobacteria bacterium
ATCGGCCCGCGCCAGATGACCGGCGAGTCGTCGGTCATGAAGAAGGCCATCGACATCAGCTTCAGGCCCTGTGCGTAGAGGGGCATGATCTTGCGGTCGGGGGTCGTGTCCGGGCGGCCGTGGGCGCCGGTGAGCAGGGCCAGAGACGGTCCATAGACGTCTGCATCGAGGACGCCGACCTTGGCACCGCGGTCGAGCAGGGTCAGCGCGATGTTGATCGCGGTCGTGCTCTTTCCGACGCCGCCCTTGCCGGAGGCGACGGCGATGATGTTCTTGACGCCGGGGAGGCTCGCCATCTGGCCGCCGGGGGCCTGGCTGCGGGCGGATTGGCGGGTGTTCGCGGTCATCGTGACGGCGACGTTCTCGACACCGTCGAGGGCGAGGACGCGCTCGCGCGCCGCACGCTCGAATTCGGCTTTCACGGGGCAGGCGGGCGTAGTCAGCTCGATCGCGAAGGAGACGGAGCTCCCCTCGATCTTCAGATCCTTGATGAATCCGAGCTCGACGATGCTCTTCTGGAAGTCGGGGTCGACGATCGGGCGGAGAGCGTCGAGCACCTGGCTGGCGCTCACGGTCTGGGACATGGGGCTGCCTTTCGAAGGGGGCGTTTCGAGGAAGGCCGCAGATTAGCAGCTGGGCCGACCGGCGACCCGGACGCAACGGCGGGCTCGATCGCTACGCTTGGCCGCCGTCGGGCCGAGGCCGGGCACGGAGACGGGGAGCGATGAGCAATTTTGACGAAGCCCTCGAGCGATTCCATCAGGTCGAGCTCGAGTACGCCGGCGGCCTCGCGAACCACGGCCCGATGGGAGCCCACGCGCTGCTCGCCCTCGGCCATCAGGCGTTGATCCCGGCCTTCGTCGATCGCTACGTCCCGCGCGTCCCGCCGGCACGGATCGGGCGCGTTCTCGCAACCGCCGAACGCGCGGCGGCCCGGGGCGACATGGACCGCGCGCCCGATTGGGTGGCGACCTTCGAGGCGCTGCTCGCGAGTGGGAATTGGGCAGATGTCGCGGTCGCGGTCATTCCGGATCTACTGCCGGGGCTCTTCGCGGCGGCGGGCCACGGGATCCTGCGGACGGTGCACGCGATGCAGGCCCTCGCGCTCGAAGACAACGCCCTTCGCCGGCGGGAACTCGCGCGCGGGCTCGCCCATTGGTCCGCGCGCTTTGCGACGCTTCCGGGCGAGCCGGGCGCGCGGACTCGTTCGGCGAAGGGCGCCGCGGGCGGTGTCGATCCCAGGGCCGCGCTCGAGCGCTGGCCGACGCTTGCCTGGCAGGCGGGCGGCGGTGAATCAATTTCCCAGTCCGTTCTTCGCCTCGAGACGGACGAGGCCTTCCGCGCAGCTATCGAAGGATTTGCGATCCCCGCGCATTCCGAGGTCGACGCCTTCCTCGCACAGCTCTGTCGTGCCGCCGCGCATCTCTATCTCGCGCATCCGGACGCGCGCCTCGCCTACGTCCACGCCGTTACGATCCCCTCGGCCATGCGCTGGCTCGCGCGCCGGCTTCCGCCGGACGCGGCTCGGGCCGGTGCCGCCTACGCATTCCAGGCGGTGGCGGCGCTGCACGCGCTCTACGGCGGTGCACCAATCGCGAGCGCCGTCGACGATGAGGTCCGCCAGACGGCCGAGAGCTGGGACGAGATCCGCTACCGCGCGGCCTGCTCCCTCGAGGAGCACGCAATCAAGCTCGCGGAGGCCTGCTGGCGCGAAGACCGCGACGGGCCCGAACGGGTCTACCGGCTCGCGGCCGCCGAGGCGGCGCTTCACCTCGACGGGACCCGCAGCGCGCTCCGTTGTTAGGCCGCCGATGTCGCCCGGCGCAGGACCTCACGGTAGCCTCCCTCCGTCACGAGTGCGCCTTCGAGCAGGCCGCGATCGCGCAGGATCGCGTGCAGCTGCGGCAGCCGGTAATGGGGCACCGTCATCAACAGATGGTGCTCGAGGTGGTAGTTCACGAAGACGGGGGCGAGCAGCAGGCGCTCCCACCAGCGGACCAGCGTCGTGCGCGTGTTGCGGAGCGGATCTTCGGCGGGGCCCGCCATCGCGTGTTCGGCGATCGAGCGGATGCGCAGCGCCAGCCGATAGGTGGTGAGCAGGGCGACCAGCCAGAGGAGGTAGAGCTCGGGGCGGCCGAAGGCGGTCGGGACGGCGGCGATCGCGAGATTCGAGAGGGCGAAGGGGGCGAGCTTGTGCCAGCCGACGTCGGGCTTCTCGCCGCTTCGCAGTCCCTGGTTGCGCTGGGTTCGCCTGCCTCCGAGGCCGAGATCGCGCTTCACCGTCGCGGCGATCTGCTGGATGCCCGTCTGGCCCGAGAGGTCGCGGAAGGCCTTGCGGGCGAAGCTCCGGCGCGTGATCGGGAAGGGCGCCGTCAGCGCGACGTCGGGGTCGGCGGGGGTGCCGGTGTGGGCGTGGTGGACGAGATGGTAGTTGCGGTAGGGCGCGACCTCGGCGAAGACGGGGTAGGCGCCGAGCCAGTTGCCGAGGCGATCGTTCCAGGTCCGATTCGAGAGCAATGACCGGTGGGCCGCCTCGTGCATCACGATGGCGCAGCCGAGCTGGCGGCCGCCGATGACGAACAGCGCGACGAGGATCGTCAGCGGATTTGCGGCGAAGCCGACGAGCGCCATGCTCGCGAAAACGAGGCCCCAGTTGGCGGCGAGGCTCAGCGCGCTGCGGCGATCGTCGAGGGCGAGGATCTCCTTCAGCTCGGCCTTCGTGAGCTGGCTCTTCCAATGCGCCTCGGCCGCTCGCGCGGCGCCTTCGCTCGGATCTTCGACGACTGCGGTCGAGTCCA
>JANNQH010000471.1:0-3260 GCA_031400655.1 Deltaproteobacteria bacterium
CCGAAAACTCCGCCGGCTTCCACGCCCCCCAGGAGGCCGCACGGCTGCTCTTTCTCGCCCTCGATGAAATCCTCGCCGGGACCCGCGCGCTCGAAGCAGGCCCGCCGGCTCGATCGGAATCGGAAACACCGCGAGCCGCTATGCGTTAGCCTGGATCCGGCGCGCTCCCGCGCCCTCGGATGCATGAGGGAGAACGTCTGCGTGCCCAGCAAGGTCGTCTCCTTCGGTAAGGACCGGCTCACCCTCGACGCCCGCCCCGACCGCCTCGACCTGCGAGATCGCAGCTACGCGCCGCGGCTCGGCAATCTACCGAGTCGATTTCCGACGGACGAGGTCCTGAGCGAGTGGCTACCCCGCTACTCGGCCGCGGGACTCGTGCTCGACCAGGGCACGGACGGCGCGTGTACGGGCTTCGGTCTCGCCGCCGTCATCAACTATCTCCTTTTCAGCCAGTCGATCGGCGCGGATCCCGAATGCGCGATCGAGTCGGTGAGCCCGGCCATGCTCTACCAGCTGGCGCGGCTCTACGACGAATGGCCCGGCGAGGACTACGAGGGCTCGAGCTGCCGCGGTGCGCTCAAGGGCTGGCATCGCCACGGAGTCTGTCGCGCGAAGCTTTGGCCCTACCCACAGACGCGTCACAAACGGCCGCTCGAGGACGGGCGCGACCGCGCGAACGTCGAGAAGAACTGGGACGTCGACGCCCTCGACCGCATCCTCGGCGTCTACTACCGGATCGACTCGCGCTCGGTCGTCGACATGCAGTCGGCGATCGTCGAGACGGGTGCGGTCTACGTGTCGGCGACGGTGCACGAGGGTTGGGCTGTGCCGACGAAGAAAAAGCTCCTCGGCCACGGCGACCTCGTTCGCATCACGCATGTCGCGAGGCCGAAAGAAGAGGGGGGTCACGCCTTCGCCCTCGTCGGCTACGACGAGCACGGCTTCGTCGTCCAGAATTCATGGGGAAAGGGCTGGGGCTCGGGCGGATTCGCGCTGCTGCCCTACGAAGCCTGGGTGGCGCACGGCGACGATGCCTGGGTCTTCACGATGGGCGTCTCGCGTCGCAGCGTCATCGGCTCCGCGGCTCTTGAAGGGAGAGGGAAAGTCGTGCTCGCGCCCGCCCGCACGCCGCGCTTCTTCATCCCGTCGACGGGGTCAGCCGAGAAGGGCGACGCGGATCGGCCGATCGGTCTCGTCGGCGCGAGCGATGCCCTGGCTCGACGTCATTCGGATCTTCCGGCGAAGTTCCGCCCGCTCGACCCCGACGACGCCTATCGCCACGCGATCGTGATGGACCGGGGCTACCCCGTCCGCAGCGACATCACGCTGGCTGATCCCGCAGACGCACTCGCGACCCTCGCCTACGACTGGCCACTCGCCTTCAAGCGGACACGCAACCAGAAAAAGCAGAAGCTTCTGATCTACGCCCACGGCGGTCTCAACAGCGAGGCGGCCTCCATCCAGCGCATCCGGATGCTGGCCCCCTACGCCCTCGACGCCGGCTTCTACCCGCTCTTTCTCAGCTGGCGTTCGGGGCCGCTCGAGACCGTCGCGGACATGGCCGAGGAAGTCTTCGCCCGAATCGGCTTTGGCGCCCGCGGCGAGCTTCCGGCGCGCGGTTTTTCGGATCGGTTCAGCGAGAAGACCGATCGCCTGGTCGAGCCGCTGCTGCGTGCGCCGGGGGGCGCGATGTGGTCCCAGATGAAGCTCAACGCAAAGCGGGCGAGCGCGCATTCAAAGGGCGCCTGTCGGCTCCTGGTCAAGCAGCTGAAACGACTCGCAGCGGACGGCGGCCTCGAGCTCCATCTCGTCGGTCACTCGGCGGGAGCGATCGTGTTGGGCGCGCTGCTCGACCGCCTGCGCGAAGCGGAACTACCGGTCGCGAGCCTGCGGCTCTTCGCACCGGCCTGCACGACCCGCTTCGCCCTCGACCACTTCGAGCCCGCCGTGAAGGCGAAGATCCTCCCGCGCGAAAGCTTTTTCATTCACGTCCTATCCGACGAGAACGAGCGCGCCGACAGCCTCGGCCCCTACCAGAAATCGCTGCTCTACCTCGTCAGCCGGGCCTTCGAAGACGAGCACAAGACACCGCTCCTCGGCCTCGAGCAGAGCTTCGACGCGGCGAGCATCGCGGGGGATCTCTGGTCGGACAGGGGAAACGACGAGGTTCGGGAGTGGCTCGAGTTCTGGAACGCGCACACGGCGGCGAGCATGAACAAAATCGTGCTCGCCGACCGGAAGGTCTCGAACGGCGTCGACGCGATCGAAGCGAGCCACGGCTGCTTCGACAACGCCGTCGGAATCATGAGCGCGGCGCTCTCCCATGCGGCGGGACAGAAGGTCCGCGTCCTGCGACTCGACGGCTGAACCCTTGGCGCGCTCACCGTCGCGGCGTGCGCGCTGCGAGGCTCCGTTCGAGGAACGGCGCGATCTCGTCTTGCGGCAGGACCTGATCCGCGAGCCGGGCGCTCGCGATGCTTCCCGGCATGCCCCAGACGACGGAGCTCGGCTCGTCCTGGATGACGATGCGCGCGCCGGCCTGGCGGAGCGCGCGCGCGCCCTCGGTTCCGTCCGTTCCCATTCCCGTCAAGACGAGGGCCAACGTTCGCGGGCCGAAGGCACGGGCGACCGAGCGGAACAGCGCGTCGACCGCGGGCCGACAGGAATTCTGCTTGGGGCCCTGGTCGAGATGCAGCCGACAACCGGCGGACGTGCGTTCGACCGTGATGTGATGGTCACCCGGTGCGATCCAGACTTGACCGGGCCGCGCCTCGGCAGCCTCGAACGCCTCTCGCACCTCGAGCTGACAGCGCTCGTCGAGACTGCGGGCAAAGGCCGACGTGAAGCTGGCGGGCATGTGCTGGACGACGAGGATCGGAACGGGAAACGACGCCGGAAGATTCGGCAGGATCGCCTGCAGCGCCCTGGGTCCACCGGTCGAGGTTCCGATCACGACGATCTCGGGAATCACGGTGGGCGCCGCGGCATGCAGCGGCGGCAACGACCGCAGCGGCTGCGACGACGGAGTCACTACGGGGAGCTCGAAGTCGGGACCCGCAGCGTCGCGCGCCTTGGCGCTGCGCTGCGCCGAGGCGTGGAGGGCGCAGATGTTGGGGATGAGCTCGGCCTGGAGTGCGTCGACGACATCGGCGATCCGCGCGATCTGCGATGGCTTCGTCACGTAATCGCTCGCGCCGCCGTGGAGCGCCGCGAGCACCCCGACTGCGCCGGCCTCGTTCGGGGCGCTGAAGACGATGACG
>JANNQH010000472.1:0-1569 GCA_031400655.1 Deltaproteobacteria bacterium
CGCTTCACGTCCTTCTGCGGCTGGCTCGTGCCGTACCGGCAACCCATGATCGTGATGTCGAGCAGCGTCGAGATCGGCAGGAACTCGACCTTCGTCTCCGGCGGCGCGACGCCGATCAGGACGACGTTGCCGCCCCAATCCGCCATCTTGATCGCGTCCTCCATCAAGCGCTTGGCGCCGACGCACTCGAAGACGTGTTTGGCGCCCCAGCCGTCGGTCCGCGCCTTCACCGCAGCGACGGCGTCGCCTTCTTCGCGGGGGTCGATGAAGTCCGTGGCGCCCATCTGGCGCGCGAGGGCTTCCTTGTCCCGATTGGTGTCGAGAACGAGGATCGGGTGCGCACCGGCGATCCGCGCGGCCTGGATGACGTTGAGTCCGATGCCGCCGGCGCCGATCACGACGACGGAATCGCCGGGGGCGACCTTCGCGCGGTGGAAGACGGCGCCGGTCCCGGTCAATACGCCGCAGCCAATCAGCGCGGCCGACGCGAAGGGGACGTCCTTCGGAATCCTGATCGCCTGGTTCGCCTTGACGACGATCCGCTCGGCGAAGGTCGAGAGGTTCGCGAAGTTGTGGTAGGGCACGCCCTTCACGCGGAAGGGCGTCGGCCGCTTGCCGAAGGTGGACCGGCATAACGTGGGCCGGCCAGAGTCGCAGGCGGGGCAGGCGCCGCACTGGCCCAGGGTCGCGAGCGCGACGTGATCGCCAACCGCGAGAGTCGTGACGGCCTGACCGACGCGGGACACGATGCCCGCGCCCTCGTGGCCCAGCACGACCGGGGTCGGGAAGGCGATCGTTCCGCTTACGACCGAGAGGTCGCTGTGGCAGACGCCCGAGGCCTGGATCGCGATCTCGACCTCGCCGGGTCCCGGATCCGGGCCCTCGAGGTCGTCGATCAGGGCGAGCCTCTTTCCATCGAATACGATGCCGCGCATGCGAATCTCCCGGCCGAATTCGGGGCTCGGCGTACCGCGAAGCTTCGGCAGGGATACCATAATCACCCGGGCGAGAGGAGTCGTAGATGGCGAGCGGTGGATTGGTGTTCGACGAGGCGGCGGCGCGCGGTCTCGAGAAGATGTACACGACCCCCGACGTGGTGGGTCAGCGCGCGCGCTTCCTCCAGCTCGTCGCTCCGAAGCCGGGGGAGCGGATCCTCGACGTCGGGATGGGGCCGGGCTTCCTCGCCTACGACCTGGCCCCGGTGGTCGGCGACGGCGGACTCGTCGCAGGCGTCGATGGGAGCGAGGCGATGGTGGTCTTCGCGAGGCAGCGCTGTGCGGGCCGCGGGCCCTGTGAATTCGTTCAGGGCGACGCGACGTCGCTGCCCTACGCCGACGCGAGCTTCGATGCGGTCACCTCGACGCAGGTCTACGAGTACGTCGTCGACATGGACAAGGCGCTGGCCGAGGTCCATCGCGTGCTGCGACCCGGTGGGCGGGTGTTCATCCTCGATACGGACTGGGACAGCGTCGTGTGGAACACGTCGAATCCGGCGCGCATGCGGCGCGTGATGGACGCCTGGGATGGTCATCTCCATGATCCGCATCTGCCCGCCAAGCTCCCCGATCT
>JANNQH010000473.1:0-11169 GCA_031400655.1 Deltaproteobacteria bacterium
GAACGGCTCGAAGACCTTCATCACCAATGGCCCCCACGCCGACACGACGGTCTTCATCTGCAAGCTCGAGGAGGCAGGCGTGGAGCTGCGCGATCGCAAGATCGTGAACTTCGTCCTCGACCGCGGCATGCCGGGCTTCAACCAGTCGGGTCCGCTCAAGAAGATGGGGCTCCACTCCTCACCCACCGGGGAGCTGTTCCTCTCGGACGTGCGGGTCGGAATGGATCGACTGTTAGGCGGCGAGGCGGCGCTTTCGGCGAGCAGCGGCGGGCGCGAGGGCGCGAAGGACACCTTCCAGACCGAGCGTTCCGGCGTCGCGGCGATGGCGCTCGGGATCGTCGAGCGCTGCCTCGAGCTTTCGCTCAAGTACGCCCGCGAGCGGGTCCAGTTCGAGCGGCCGATCGGTGAATACCAGCTGATCCAGGACAAGCTCGCCCGCATGGAAGTCGCGCGCATGAATCTCCAGAACCTCGTCTTCCGCACGATCGAGCTGTCGGCGAACAGCCGCTCGATGAGCTTCGCCGAGGCGTCGGCGATGAAGCTCTACGCGGCGCGCGCGGCGGTCGAGGTCGCGATGGAGGCCGTGCAGGTCTACGGCGGCAACGGCTATATGGCGGAGTACAAGGTCGAGCAGCTCGCCCGGGACGCCAAGGTCCTGCAGATCTACGCCGGCACCGACGAGATCCAGATCCGCGCGATCGCGAAGGAGCTCTTGAAGGGCTAGCGCCGCGCGAGTGTCGGAGGCGCACGGCGCGGGGGCCGTCCCCGCGCCGCGCCTCGCTCCGCCCGGGACTAACGCGATCGGTGCGCGTGTCCGCCTGTTCGAAGGCCATTCGAAGAAAGCGCCGTTTTGAGGTCCTCGAGGCAGCCCTGACACAGGGCATGACTCGTCGGCACCGATGTGCCGACCAGGACACGCAGGACCGCACCACACCAAGCACACGCCTTTCCCATGACTCCCTCCGGCCTGTTGGCTCTCGTCTTCCGAACCGGGCGGCGATCCTCCGTCGACCGCTGCCGTTTCGCTCCAATCCCTACCAATGCATCGGGCATGCCGACGCTGTTTGGTCCGCGCAAAGCCCGCGTGGGTCCATTCGATCTCGCTTGCGCCCAGAGAGCGTGCAACGTTGGCGATTCTTCCAGCAGCCGCGGCGGGGGTCGATCGGGTCTAGTCCCGATCGGGGACTCAGGAGTCGATTGAAGCCAGCGGGGGAACGGGCGAGACTCGGGCGACCACCGCTGGAGATCCCCCGCCATGCAAGGCCACGATCCGATCCGCATCTGCCTGGGCTTTCCGCCGCTCACGGCGCCCCATTACCTCGAGCGCCTCGCCGCTCTTTCGGGGGTCGTGCCGGTCGTCCTGCCGATCGATCCCGACGGCGATTGGCTCTCGGTTTCGCCGGGGGAGCCGCATGCCGAGCCGCCGCCCTGGGCGCGCTCGGTCGCCCGCGAACGCGAGACGGCCCTCGCCTCTGCTCACGTCCTGATGGCCCTCCATACCCCCGACCGCCTGGCCGCCCGTGCCCCGAATCTCCTCTGGGTGCAGGGCGCCGGGGCCGGCGTCGAGCAATTCGGGCGGCTCGGGCTCGCGCAGAAGAACGTCGTCCTGACGAATTGCTCGGGGCTCAGCTCGGCGTCGATGGCCGAGTGGGTGATCGGACGGCTGCTCCAGGTCTGGAAACGCCTGCGCGAGGCGGACGAGTTCCAACGCGCCCACGAGTTCAAGCGCAGCTACGGCAGGACCTTCGCGGGCTCGACGATCGGCATCGTCGGCCTCGGCCATATCGGCCGTGCCGTCGCGGTTCGCGCCCGGGCCTTCGGTTGCCGCGTCCTCGGCCTGCGGCGCACGGTGCGCGCGGGTGACAGCGATCCCGACGTCGACCGGCTCTATCCCACGTCGGCGCTCCACGAGATGCTCGCCGAGTGCGACGCGGTGATCGTGGCCGCCCCGGCAACCGCCGACACCCAGCACCTGATCGACGCGAAAGCTCTGGCCGCCATGCCGCGGCGCGCGGTGCTCGTCAACGTCGCCCGGGGCTCCTTGGTCGACGAGGCCGAGCTCGCGCGCGTCATGCAGGAGGAGCCGCTTGCCGCCGCGATCCTCGATGTCTTCGACCCGGAGCCGCTCGACGCCAGGAGCCCGCTCTGGGACCTTCCGAACGTCTACCTCTCGGCCCACTCGTCGGTCTCGGTCGACCGCTACATGGACGACGTCTTCGATCTCTTCTTCGACAACGTGAAGCGGTTCCGGGCCGGTGAGCCGCTCCGAAACGTCGTCGACATGAAGTCGCTGGGCTTCGAATAGGGCTCACCGATCGGGAGCCAGCGATCGCGGGAGGGAGACGCGAAATGCCGACGGGAAGCTGTCTGTGTGGCGCGGTGCGCTACGAGGTGCGCGGGCCGATCGGGCCGGTGGATCATTGCCACTGCTCGATGTGCCGCCGCTCCCACGGCGCGCCCTTCTCAACCTTCGCTCGGATCCGGCGCGACGATCTACTGCTGACATCGGGGGCCGATCAGATCACGCGCCATGCGTCGTCGGCGGCGGTCGTCCGCTCGTTCTGTGCCCGCTGCGGCTCGCGGCTCTTTTTCCGCCACGCAGCATTGCCGGAGCACGAGTTCGTCACGCTCGGGAGCCTCGACGACGACGCCGGCCTGAAGCCCGAGGGCCATATCTTCGTGGCGTCGAAGGCGAGCTGGTACACGATCCGGGACGAGCTACCCCAACACGGCGGCTATCCCTCCGGCAGCGCATCGGGCATTGAATGAAGCTCGCTCAGCCTTCCGCGGCGATCGGCAGCTCGAGGCAAATCATCGACGAGGCGGACGAGGGACGAAACTTGCTCTCCAGCGCTTCCTGGACGACCTGGGCGACGTTCGAGCGACAACCGCCGCAACGCATCCCCGCGCCGGTCTCCCGGGCGACATCGCGCAGCGTGCAGGCGCCGTTCTTGACGGCCCGCTTGATCTGGCGATCCGAGACTCCGCGACAATGGCAAACGAGCATGCTGTCCGTCCCTGCACCGTTCGAGGTCAGGCCATTTTACGAGCCTGGAAAATGAAAATCAATGTCGATTTCACCGGTCCCGACGAAAATCATCGGCTGAAACGGCGTTCAAATGAACCCTGGCGGCCCGGGTCGATCCGATCTTCTCGCGAATGCGTTCGCGTTGCGAGGAGCCGAGCGCGGCCCCGCGGGATCAAGCGAAGTCCATGCCCTGTGGCCGTGAACGGATGACCACTCTTATTGCGTGAGGAGGGCGTGAGGAATGCGCGAGGAGCAGGGCCCCCGAATGACCCCCGACGACCTGGTCGAGATCGAGCAGATCAAGCAGCTGAAGGCCCGCTACTTCATGCTCATGGACCAGAAGCGCTGGCCGGAATGGGGCGACGTCTTCTGCGTCGATTGCACGATCGACACGACGCAGGACGACTCGCCGATCCTGCGCGGCCGACAGGCCTTCGTCGATTTCCTGCCGCCCATTCTCGAGGGCGTGATCACCTGCCATCACGGCCATACGCCGATCATCGAGCTCACGAGCCCGACGACCGCGATCGGCACCTGGGCAATGGAGGACATGCTCTGGTTTCCGGAGGGCAGTCCGCGCCGGACGCTCTGGGGTCTCGGCTGGTACTACGAGCGCTACCGCAAGGATTCCGACGGAAAATGGCGGATCCTCGAGCTGAAGCTCCGGCGCATCCGTCTCGAGATCGACGGCAAGGAGGCTTTCGCACCGGCCTCGCCCGAGCGCGGACACCACTGATTCGCTCGCGACCGCGCGAGCAGGGAGGAACGGGAATTGGGTCGACTCGCAGAAATCGCGGGCAAGGGCAAGGCGGCGATTCTCACGATGGAGATGCAGCGCGGTGTGATCGGCGATCTCGCCGTGATCCGCGCGCTGGCAGATGTCGTCTCGGAGGAAGGCATTCCGAAGCGGCTCGGTCAGCTCGTCGAAGGGGCGCGGCGGGCCGGTGTCCCGGTCGTGCACTGCCGCGCGGCGTTCCGGCGCGATCGCAAGGGGAGCTTCTTCAACGTCCCGCTCGTGAACCGGATGCTCGAGGATCCGAACTACCTGGTGCTCGGCGAACCCGCCGCCGACGTCATCCCGGAGCTCGGTCCCGAGCCGAGCGATCTCGACACGGTCCGCACCCACGGCATGTCGCCCTTCCACGGTACCAACCTCGACATGTCGCTTCGCTCACTCGGCGTCCAAACCGTCGTCGCAACGGGCGTGTCGCTCAACGTCGGGATCCCCGGCGTCGTGATCGAGGCCCTGAATCACGGCTACCACGTCGTGCTGGTGACAGACTGCGTGGCGGGCTACCCGCTCGACTACGCCAAGCAGGTGATCGAGCACGGCCTCGGCCGCATTACGACCCGGGCGACGGCGCAGGAGCTACTCGAGCTCTGGCGCGCGTGAGGAATCGAGGGCCCGCCGGAACTCGCCAAGCCCGAAGCCGAGCAGGATCACTGCGCCGACGTGGGCGAAGACTGTCGTCGAAAGCATCGACCAGCGGATTCCACCCACTCCGAAGCGGGCCTCCGTGAACACGTAGTCGGTGCAGAGCGCGAGCAGCATGGGACCGATCGCGAGCCCGATCAGGTTGATCACGAAGAGATAGATCGACGAGATCTGGCCGCGCAGCTCATTGGGCGTGATCTCCTGGATCGCCGCCGGAGCCACACCGAAGGGCATGGCGGACAGGAACGCCGCCGGCGCAACCAACGTCATCGCGACGACCCCGTCGTCGACCAGTGGAAAGCTGACACCGAAAGGAAGCCAGGCCATCGCCGCGAGCCAGCCGACGCGCACCTTCGAATCGCGATAGCCGCGGCGGGCGAGCCAGTCGGCGAGAATGCCACCGCTGATCGCGCCGCCCGCCGAGCCCACGAACAGGATCGCTCCAAAGACGAGCCCGAAGGTCGCGACATCCCAGCCGTGGACCCGTTGGAACATCGACGGGAGCCAGGCGCTCGAGCCGTAGCTCGAGAACGAGAGCAGCGCGAAGCCCAGATGATGAGTGGTAAGCGCTTTCCAGTTCCGGCGCGCGAAGGCGACGACATGGGAGAGCGGGAGCGCGATCGGCGCCTGCCCTGCCTTCGCACCGGCGCCCGCCGCGAGTCCGCGCCGCACCGGCTCGCGCAACGTGAAGAGCACGAGCGGGACGACGAAGAGCCCCGGCAGACCCACGATCCAGAAGACCTTCTGCCAACCCTCGATCGCACCGACGAGCGGGAGCTGCCACGCCTCGGTGCCGCGCAGGATCGCCACCGCGCGGCCGCCGATCATGAAGGCGAGCCCCGACCCCAGGTAGATCCCGCTCGCATAGACCGAGATCGCGCGCGCGAGCTTACCCGCAGCGAAGGAGTCGCTGATGATCGAATAGGCCGACGGCGAGAGCGACGCCTCACCGATCCCGACGCCGACCCGCATCAACGCCATCTGCCAGAACTGCCGCGCGAAGCCGCAGCCGACGGTCATCACGCTCCAGACGGCGAGGCCGAACGCGATGACGCGACTTCGATTGGCGGTGTCGGCCAGGCGGCCGAAGGGAAAGCCGAAGAGCGTGTAGAAGACGGCGAAGGCCGGTCCCATCAGGAAGCCGACCTGCCAGTCGCGGTCGAGGGAGAGGCCCGATTTCAGATCGGAGACCATCAGGGACAAGATCTGGCGATCGAGAAACGAGAGCACGTAGACGAGCGTCAGCAGCCCGACCACGTACCACGCATACGCCTCGGAAGGCGCGCGCGGTCGCGCTTCATGCGAGATCGCTCTTCTCATGCCAGATAGGAGTGCTCGTCGATCGGCGCTTCGCCGCGGCCGATCTTGTCGGCGCGCTGGTGCAGGGTAACGCCTGCCCCTTCGATCCCGATCATCGAGACGAATTTTTCCGCCTCGAGATCTTTCAGGAGCGTCTCCGCGAGCACGTCGAGATCCTGGAATTGGATCTGCATGCCCGAATCCGTCGCCGCCTTCATGAAGGCGCCCATCAGATCCTCGGGCTGACCCGACGGCTTCTCCCGCGCGAGCTCCGCCGGCCGATTGCGATCACAGCTCCAGATCCCCGTCTTGAGCACACCGCCGGCGGGATAGAAGATCGTGGCCTTCAGCTTCGGGTGTTGGGCGCGCAGCTGGGTCTCGAGACATTCCGTGATGATCGAGACGCAGGCCTTGCTCGAGGCGTAGACGGACTGGCCGCCGAGCGGTGCGATGCCGCCGTCGCCGGACGACGTGTTGATGATATGCCCCGGCTCGCCGCCGGCGATCATGCGGGGCACGAAGGCCTGGATACCGTGGACGACGCCCATCACGTTGACGCCATGAACCCATTTCCAGTCGTTGACCGTCGTTTCCCAGACGTTGACCGAGGGCGCCCCGACTCCTGCGTTGTTGAAGAGCAGATGACAAACACCGTGGGCCGCATAGACCTGCTTCGCGAGATCCTCGACGGACTCGGGCTTCGACACGTCGGTCCGCACGCCGCGCACGTTACCGAGCGGCGCAAGCTCGGAGAGCGCCCGGTCGATCGCCCCCTGCTCGACGTCGGAGATCACGACCTTGACGCCCTTGCGCAGCAGCGCCCGGACGATCGCCTTGCCGATGTCCCCCGCCCCGCCCGTCACGACGGCAACCTTGCTCTTGAAATCCCGCATCGCTCTCGCTCCTTTTTAAGCTCGCGCGGATCAGATGCCCGCGGATTTCATCACGCGCTCGATCCAGATCTCGCTGCGCTGGTTGAACGCGGCCGACATCTTCGTCGGCAGCGCCATGAAGCCGTGGGGAGAATCCGGGTAGACCTGCAGCTCGACGTCGACGCCCGCACTGGCGAGCAGTGGGGCGAGGAAGAGCGAATCGTCGCGCAGATGGTCGAGACTCCCGACCGAGATCAGGCTCGGCGGAAGGCCCGAAAGACTCGCGTAGAGCGGCGAGATGTCGGGCGCTCGGCGCGCGCTGTCGCTCAGGCCCGGCGTGAAGCAATCGACCATGAAGCGCAGGCCCTCCGGATCGAGCATGTCGGGATGGCCGCCATTGCCGCCCTGGCTCGGCGTCCCATTCACGTCGTACCAGCCGAACACGAGGTTCAGGCCGAGCAGTCGATCGGCCCGGCGAAGGCGATCGCGGACGCGGAGGCCGGTGACGAGGGTGAGATGACCGCCCGCCGATTCGCCACCGATGAAGAGCCGGTCGGCACCGAACTCGGCCTGGCCCTTGTCGAGCAACCACGAAGCAGCCGCCTGACAATCGTCGGGCCCGGCCGGATAGGGATGCTCGGGGGCCAGGCGATAGTCGACGGAGAGCACCGCGAGATCGAAGCGCTCGGCCATGCGTTCGTTGGTCGCGTCGCCCATCTCGGGATTGCCGAGGATCCAGCCGCCGCCGTGGAGGTGGAGATAGAGGCCGCGGGCCTTGCCCTTCGGCCGGAAGATCCGCACCGGCATCGGACCGGCAGGTCCGGGAATCGTGGTCGCCTCCGCCTTCGCCGATTGCGGTGCAGTCGCGGTGATGGTCTTGAACCCTTCGCGGATCAGCCGCGCCCGGCTGATCGGATCGAGCGACGCATCCGGCTGGGACAGGGCCGGCAGGAACTGCAGCATGTTGCGGGCTTCTTCGCGGTATCCCTCGAGCTGCTCATCCCAGAGCTTCATCATCGACCGACTCCTTTACGGGTTCTCACAGGCCGGCAAGTCTAGTCCGATGATCCTGGAATTCACCTACCCCGATTCCGTGCAACGAATTGGGGCGGTCACCTCTCGAACGGACCGGGCGTCCGGCTGTGGCGCGCCTCACGTTGCCGATTGCCGCTCTGCTGCCACCGCAGCCGCCGGTCAATTGCAATCCGGACGGAAGATCCCCTCAAGCAATCCATCGAGGATCCGATAGGAGGCCCGCAACAAAGGAGCCCCCATGCGACCCCCGTCACGATTCATCACCCCCGCCCTCTTCACCGCACTGCTCTCGCTTACCATCGCGAGCACCGCCTCCGCCGGCAGCGTCAATTCTCACGTCGGCAGCGAGCCCGCAGCGCTCGAGGACACCGCCCTGGTCGACGTCAACCTGACCTTCGCCGCCGCGACTGCGCGGATGGACGAACGACTCAGTCTGGCCTTCTCGCACTCGACGACGATGGACTGCAAGCACGACGTCGAGATGGGACTCGAGACCTGCGTCGTGCGCAGCCAAGCCATGCCCGGCGACGAAACGGCCCCGCTCGCCGCCAACTGATCCCCGCTCCGATCGCGACCGCGCCAGCGCGTGACCGTGCGCGGAAGACGTCGCCCCTTGGTAGACGGAAGTGGTCTGCGGCATGTTCGGCAAGCACTTCGCCAAGTACTTTGCCAAGTACTTCGCAAGGAGGTCAGGCTTGCCCTTCGTCCCGGTCGCACGCATTGCCGAGATCCCCGCATCTGGCGCGCTGCGCGTGAAGGTCGGCGACCTCGCGATCGGTCTCTACCGGATCGGTGACGGGATCCATGCGATGGAAGACGCGTGCCCCCACGCGGGCTTCGCCCTTTCGAAGGGCCGCTTCGAGAACGGCGTCGTCGTGTGTTCGGCCCACGGGCTCCGCTACGACGTGCGCACGGGCTTCGACCCCGACCACGCGGACGGCTTCCCGATCCCCTGCTTCCGGGTTCGCATCGCGAACGAGCTGGTCGAGGTCGATCTCGAGGATCAGATCAATGATCCGCGCAATCGCCGCAAGCGACCCGCCGCGCGGGAAGCGTGACCCGAGCTGGGTGTCTCCGCTCGAATCCAGTAGCCTCGATCTTCGGGTAACCCTTCCCGGGTCCGGAGCGTATGGAAGATCGACCCGTACGATTGAACGAGCGCGAAGATGCCTGGCGCGCCTGGATGATCGCTGCGCAGGCGGGGGACAGCGCGGCCTACGAGCAGCTTCTGGTGGAGCTGTTGGCCCGCGCCCGTCGGCAGGTGGGCGCGCGCGTGCCGGACGTGGCCGCGCGAGAGGACATCGTGCAGAACACGCTCGTGTCGATTCACAGGGCTCGCCATACCTATCGTGGGGAGCGCCTCTTCACGCCGTGGTTCAACGCGATCGTCCGCAACGCGATCGCGGACTGGGCCCGGGCGCGAGCCCGGAGGTCGCAGCGCGAGCTACCGCTCGAGCTCGACGGCATCTCCGACCCGGCCAGCGAGACGACGACGGCGGCGGACGACGCGCTCTCGACCGACCTGAAGCGCGCGCTCGAGGCGTTGCCGCAGGCGCAGCGGCAGGCGGTCGAGCTGATCCATCTCGAGGAGCTCTCCGTCGCCGAAGCCGCCGAGCGCGCGGGCGTCAGCGCGGGCGCCCTCAAGGTTCGCGCACACCGCGGCTATCGCGCGCTACGCGCGCTGCTGGGGAAGGGGGACCCGTGAGCCTGCCGTCCTCGGAAGACCGGATTCGCGACCTCGTTCGGAATCTGCGGCCCGTGCGTCCGATTCCGCCGCTTCGCGCCGGAATGGCCGCCGTCGCCGGAACGGGGCTCGCCGTGATCGTCGCCGGCTGGATGCTGGGCGCCCATCTACCCCGATCATGGGCGGACGCGGCCTGGTCCGATCAACGCTTTCTCCTGATCCTGGCCGGCCTCGCGCTCGTGGCCTTCGGCGCGACGAGCGCTGCTCTCGCCTCCGCCGTCCCGGGACGGGAGCGAACGGCGCGGGTCGGCTTCCGGATCGGCGTACTCGGATTGGCATTCACGATCGGAAGCGGACTCTGGGGCGTTGCCCGGAGCGCTGTCGAGTTTGGCCCCGGTGACCTGTCGGCCTATTTCGCGTGCCTCGTCTCCGCATTGGCGCTCGGTCTCAGCTCTTGTGCGGTCGCATGTTTCTTCATCGGACGCGCAGACATGCGCCGTCCCAGCGCCAGCGCGGCAATGGCCATCGCCGGCAGCGTGGCACTCGGAGCGGTCGCGGTTCACGCCTCTTGCCCGGCTGGCGATGCACTGCACCAGCTCGTCGCGCATGCTGCAGCGCCCTTGCTCGCCGCCGCCGTCCTCACCCCGCTCGTCGCTCCGGCCCTGATCTACGGGACGCGGCGAGCCCGCCTGGCTGGATTCGGTCGCACGTCGTGACCGGCTCCGAGCGTCGATTCGCTCGCCGCCAATATTCCCTCCGCAAGCCAACGCTCGAGCAGCGCCAGGACTTCGCTCGGACTCCCGGCGTCGCCGAGCTCGTCCGCCGCGCGACCACAGACGGTCGCGAAATCACAGCCCTCGCGGACCAGCGCCAGGGTTTGATCCTCGAACTCGCCGAGCGAGCGGACGAAGACCTGCTCGTGATGGCGGTGGACCAGGAGCTTCGTCGGCGACGAGTCGAGAGCAGGGAGCGAGCGATCGTTCGACCAGGCGTGCCGCAAATGGTGGACCGGCCAAGCGAGCGCGAGGATGCGATGGGCCGCGACGAGCTCGAGCTCGAGCTCTGCCCAGCCCACCGGCGAAAGTGCCGACAGCGCTTCACGATCCAGGACGGGGGTGTCGAGCGCATCGAAGACGTCGACGAGAGCCCACTCGAGGGCGGCGAGGTCCGCGGCGCAGGGCCAGCGCAGAATGAATGCCTCGGCGACCGGACCGGCGAGAAACGCCGGCAGCTTCGCGCCGACGTCGCGCAGGGAGTGGCTCCGCGGCGGATGCGCCATAAGGTAGAGCTTGGCGAGATCGTGGAACGCAGCCTCTCCGAGTAGCGCATGCAGCGCGCCATAGTCGTCGCGAAGGACGTCGTGGATTCGCGCGAAATACCCGTGCCGGTAGATGAGGAGGCGCTCCTCCGCGGAGATGCCCCGGTCGGGCCGGATCCGTTCGAGGATCGCCGCGCGGGCATCCGACGACCCGGCAGCGAACGCTTCCCCGGCTGCGTCGAGCCGCGTGACATGGCGGGCGAGCTCGCGTTGCACCGCGATCAAGTCAGCGAAGCGATTCATGCCCCCGTCTCCCCGGGCTCGGCCGCGATCCGATCGAGGATCTCCCGCGCCCTGGCCGCTTCCCGGGCGACCCGCTCGAACGCCGGAATCGATTCGTCCCACTCGATCAACGTCGAGATCGGCCCCGCACGGCGCACGAAACGTTCGTACAAGGCCCAGACCGCCTCGCGAACAGGACTGTCGTGGGTATCCACGAGCAGGGGACCCGCTTCGCTCGGACCCGCGAGATGGATCTGGAAGACGCGCTCGCCGGCG
>JANNQH010000474.1:0-19361 GCA_031400655.1 Deltaproteobacteria bacterium
GGGTGAGTCTCGAGCAGATCAGCACGATCATGCAGGACATGATGTTGACGACGCTGATCGTCTCGGCGCCGATGCTGCTCGCGGCGCTGGTGGTCGGCTTGATCATTTCGGTGTTCCAGGCAGCCACCCAGATCAATGAGCAGACGCTCTCGTTCGTGCCGAAGATCGTGGTCGTGTTCGGAGTATTTGGCGCGCTGTTCCCCTGGATGATGCAGCTCATGATGGAATTCAACGGACGGGTCATGGGAATGATCGCCGGGTCGGGTGGACCGTGACCTTCGAGCTCGCATTGTTACCGGTCCTGTCGGCGCTGCTCGGCAGTGTCCGGATCCTCGCCATGATGTGGGTCGGACCGCTCTTCAGCCATCCCGCGCTCGGGGCCCGCGTGCGCGTCATGCTGGCGCTGCTCATCGCGTGGGCGGCGGCGCCCGTCTCCGTAGGACGCCTCAGTGGCTCGCAGTGGGACGTCGCGAGCGTGGTGGCGTCGGCGCTGGTCGAGCTTCTGGTCGGCCTCTCGGTCGGTGTCGGGGCCGCGCTCGTGTTCGCGGCGATGATGATGCTCGGTGAGTTCCTCGCGGTGCAGGGCGGGCTCGGCGCGGCGCAGGCGATCGATCCGACGACCGGGACGACGAGTCCCGCGATCGGGATGGCGCTCCAGGCCTTCGCGCTCCTGATCTTCCTGGCGATCGACGGTCACCACGACCTGATCCGCGGCATCGCCGCGAGCTTCGAATACCTCCCGGTCGGTGGGGCGCTGCCGTCTCCGGACTTCTTCCTCGAGATGTCCCGGCTCGGGAGCGCCGTCTGGAAGATCTCGTTCCAGATCGCCGCCCCGGTCACGGTTGCGATCTTCATCCAGAACATCGCGACCGGTGTGCTGGGTCGGGCGATGCCGCAGCTGAACATCTTGATCGTGAATCTGCCCCTGCACGTCGGAATCGTCTTCCTGATGATCGGCCTCGGCGCCGACGATCTCCTGCACGCGATGAAGGACGCAATCGAGATCTGGCCCGAGACCGTCTTCGGTGTCCTGGCGGGGGACATCCATGGCGGATGAATCGGACAAGACCGAGCCGGCGACACCGAAGAAGCGCGAGGACGCGCGGCAGAAGGGGCAGGTCGCCCAGAGCCGGGATGTCTCGACCGTCTTGATGCTCGCGGTCGCGGCCTTCGCGATCAGCTCGGGTCTCGGCCAGAGCCTGGGGAAGATGATCGTCGATGTCTCGCGAGCCGGTTGGAGCGGCACGCTCGTCCAGCCCGACAGCGTCGAGGACTTTCACGCGCTGCTGCTCCATCACGGGCTTCGCATGGCGCTCGCGTTGGCACCCTTCGCGCTGCTCTTCATGGCGATCGGCGTCGCTTCGAACGTCGCCCAGGTCGGATGGATGGTGTCGACGGAGTCCCTCGGCTTCAAATTCGAGAAGCTGGATCCCATCGCCGGAATGCGGCGGATGTTCAGCCTCGACCGCCTCTACGAGCTCGGCAAGGCGGTCATCCGCTTGTCCGTGGTCGTCTGGATTCTGTGGGTCACCCTCGCGCCGGCGCTGCCGGAGATGTTCTCGCTGCTGGCGGCGGACGTCGTCGAGACGGGGCGTGTCGGGGGCGAGCTGCTGCGGCGCACGGTGTGGATCATTCTCGCGGTGTTCGGGGCCTTCGCCGCCTTCGACTTCTTCTGGCAGACCTGGCAGCTCGAGAAGAAGCTCCGCATGACGAAGCAGGAAGTGCGGGACGAGGCGAAGCAGCGGGAGGGCGATCCCAAGGTCAAGAGCCGGATTCGCCAGATCCAGCGGGAGGCGGCGCAGCGCCGGATGTTCGAGGCGATCAAGGATGCCGACGTCGTCGTCGTGAACCCGACCCATTATGCGGTGGCACTCCAATACCGGCCGCCGCTCCAGGCTTCGCCGAAGGTGCTCGCCAAGGGCCGCAACCTGATCGCGCTTCGCATCCGCGCCCGGGCCGAGGCCCTGGGAATTCCGATCGTCGAGAATCCGCCGATCGCGCAGCTCCTCTACAAGACCGCACAGATCGATCGGGAGATTCCCACCGACCTGTTTCAGGCCGTGGCCGAGGTGCTGGCCTACGTCTACAAGCTCGATCCCCGCCGCGGTCGCCACTGGAGAGCGGCATGACGAAGCTGCCGCTCAATCAGATGCTGCTGGCCGCCGGGTTCTTCGGGATCATGGCGCTGCTCGTGGTGCCGGTCCCGGCGGTGGTCCTCGACATCTTCCTGTCGCTCTCGTTGACGACAGGGCTGCTCGTCCTGCTGCTCGCCCTTTTCGTCGAGCGGCCGCTCGATTTTTCGGTATTTCCGTCGCTGCTCCTGATCCTGACGCTCCTGCGGCTGGGGCTCAACGTCGCGAGCACGCGCCTGATCCTGCTCCATGGAAGCGAAGGCGAGCACGCCGCGGGCTATGTGATCAAAGCCTTCGGCGAGTTCACCGTCGGGGGCAACTACGCGATCGGCATCGTGATCTTCCTGATCTTTGTGATCATCAACATGATCGTGATCTCGAAGGGCGCGGGTCGCATCGCCGAGGTGGCCGCCCGCTTCACCTTGGACGCCATGCCCGGCAAGCAGATGGCGATCGACGCCGACCTGAACCAGGGCGTAATCGACGATGCGGAGGCGAAGAAACGCCGGGTCGACGTCCAGCGCGAGGCGGATTTCTACGGTGCGATGGACGGCGCCTCGAAGTTCGTGAAGGGCGACGCGATCGCCGGCATCGTGATCATGGTGATCAATCTGGTGGGTGGGCTCGCGGTCGGCGTTTTCCAGGCGGGCATGCCGCTGCTCGAGGCGGTCGAGACGTACACGATCCTGACGATCGGTGACGGGCTCGTCTCCCAGGTTCCGGCGCTCGTGGTCTCGGCGGCGGCAGCGGTGATCGTCAGTCGGGCGGGGGCCGGAGACTCGCTCTCGAGCGAGTTGCGGGACCAGGTGATCCTGCAGCCGCGGGCGATGGCGATGGTCTCGGCGATGCTCGGCGTGATGGCGATCGTGCCCGGGCTGCCTTTCCTGCCGTTCGCGCTGCTGGCCGCCGGTGCGGGCGCGCTGGCCGCATTCGGGCAGCCGATCGAGAAGCCGCAGGCGGCGCCGCAGATCGCGCAGGTCGCGGCGCCCACCGAGGAAGAGCAGATTCGTGAAGCCCTCGTGCTCGACGACCTCGAGCTCGAGATCGGGTACGGCCTGATTCCGTTGGTCGATGCGAAGCGCGGGGGGGAGCTTCTCTCGCGCATCCGCGCGACCCGGCGACAGCTCGCCTCGGAGCTTGGGTTCATCGTTCCGTTGATCCATATCCGCGACAATCTCGATCTGCGGCCCGGAGGCTATGCGATTCGTGTGCGGGGCGAGCAGGTGGCGGCCCACGAGATTCCGCCGAATCGAGCGCTCGCGATCTCGCCCGGAGACGATGCCGAGCCGATCCCGGGCGTCCAGACGACGGATCCCGCTTTTGGAATGCCGGCGCGCTGGATCGAAGAGCGCGATCGCGACCGCGCCCAGGCGGCGGGCTACGCGGTGGTCGATGCGTCGACGGCCCTCTCGACCCACCTGGCGGAAGTCGTGCGAGCGCATGCCGTCGAGCTGCTGACGCGGAGCCGCGTCCAGGATCTCCTCGATCAGTTCGCGGCCGGCAATGCCTCCTCGACCGGACAGAAGGCGGGCGAGGGAATCGTTCCGGCTCTCGTCAGCCTCTCGCTGCTGCACCGAACGCTCCGCTCGCTGCTCGCTGAACGCGTCTCGATCCGCGATCTCGGGACGATCCTCGATACGCTGGCCGAGTACGCGGGCAAGATCCAGGACCCCGATCTCCTGACGGATCTCGTGCGCGAGCGCCTCGGGCGCGCGATCACCCGGCCGTATCTCGAGGTCGATGGCCGGCTGTCCGTGCTGACGCTCGCCCCCGAGCTCGAGGAGCAGCTGCGCGGTGTCGTCCAGCGCTCGGAGAGCGGCTCTTTTCTCGCGGTCGATCCGATCACGCTCGACGGGCTGGTGCGCGGTCTGCAGCGAGCGGTCGCGGCACTCGGCATCGGCAGCGATGGCCGCGGCCCGGTGCTGCTCGCGACCCAGAGCATCCGTTCGCCGCTTCGCCAGATCGTGTCGCGCTTCCTGCCACGGGTCGCGGTCCTCTCCCATGCGGAGCTGCCGGGCGGTGTCCAGGTGATCTCACTCGGCACGGTGCGGATCGAAGCCAATGCACATTAAGCGCTTCGAGGCCGCGAGCCTGGAGGAGGCTCTCGCACAGGTTCGTGCCTCGCTCGGTCCGGACGCGCTGATCCTCTCCTCGCGCACGCTCGATCGGGGTCGCAGCGCGTTCGGGCTGCGGGCGCGCAGCGTCGTCGAGGTGCAGGCGGCCAGCGAGCGGGGGGCGTCGGCTCGAGCCGCGACCGGGCGAGAGAGCGAGGCTCGTGCGGCGGGCGTCGCCGCACGAAGCGAGGTGTCCGCCGCGGAAGACCGGGAGCGGGCGCTGCGCGAGCGTGTCGACGAGCTCCGCGCTGAGCTGTCCTTGATCCGGCGCCGCGAGTCCTTCGAGGAGGAGATGCGAAGCGAGCTGCGAGGGCTGCGGTCGGCCTTCGGGAAGATCCTCGAGACGAGGCCCGGCGCCGAGGTCGACCATGTCGCAGCCTCGCTCGCACAGGCCGGTCTCGATTGGATACACGCGCAGTCGCTGGTCGCGGAGTGGCAGTCGCAACGCGCCGAGGGCGGCGAGAAATCTCTCGAGAGCGTGCTGCGCGAGCGAATCGACGCGCGGCTCGAGCCGCCCCGGGTCGACCCGGAAAAACGGATCCGGATCCTCGTGGGTGCACCGGGATCGGGCAAGACGACCACCCTCGCTAAGCTCGCCGGACGCAGTGAGGAGGGCGAGCGCGACGTCTCGCTCGTGTCCCTCGACCCGTACCGGATCGGGGCGCGCGACCAGCTGCGGGCCTACGCCGGACTGCTCGACGCACCCTACAGCGAGCTCGCGCTCCCCTCCGAGCTGGCCGGGATCGCCCGGCGCCATCCGACGCACGCGATCCTCGTCGACACCGCAGGCCGCTCACCCGGCGACGATATGCGTCTGGCTGCCCTCGATTCGCTGCGTGCCGACGTCGATCGCGAGACGTCGATCGAGCTCGTGATCGACGCCACCGCCCGCCGCGAGATCGCGCAGGCCCAGCTCGCACGCTTCGCCCACCTGCATCCGGACCGGCTCATCCTGACGCGCCTCGACGAATGCGACACGCTGGCGCCGGTCGTGAACCTGTTGCTCGACGAACGCTGTCCGCCGCTCTGTTGGCTGGGGACCGGACAGCGGGTCCCCGAGGATCTCGAGGTTGCCGAGCCTTCGCTGCTGGCCGCGAACGTGCTAGGTCGCGCGGCATGATCGTCCACCAGGCAGAGGGGCTCCGCACTCGACCCGTCGGCGTGCGCCGCGCAGGCGGGGTCCGCTCGGGCGTGCTCGGGATCGTGAGCGGGAAGGGCGGTGTCGGAAAGAGTGCGCTCGCCGTCAACCTCGCGACCGCGGCGGCGGCGAGCGGTGCGCGGACGCTGCTGATCGACGGAGATCTCGGGCTCGCGAATGCCGACCTCTTGATGGGCCTCGTGCCGCGCCACGATCTCGGGGATTGCGTCGAGGGAAACACGCCGCTCCGTGACGCGCTCTGCGCGGGGCCGGCGGGACTCGAGCTGCTCGTCGCTGGCTCGAGCCGAGCCGCCGTCACGAGCCTCGAGCGAAGTCTTGCCTGCGTTGGGGCGGAGCCGCTCACTGACCTGATCGCTGCCAAGACGCTGACGATTCTCGATCTCGGCGCCGGCATCGGCGCGGGCGTGATCGAGCTCGCGCGCCACTGCAGTCCCGTCTGGCTCGTCGCGACCCCCGAGCCGACGAGCCTCGCCGACGCCTACACCACGGCGAAACATCTCTGGGAGCGGGCCCCGACGCTGCGGCTCGAGCTCGTCGTCAATCGGGTCGCGGACCGCGCCAGTGGCGAGCGCACCCATCGGGCCCTCGACCGCCTCGTGCGGCGCTTCCTGCTCCGACCACTCCCGCTGCGCGCGATCCTGCCGGAAGACGGCGCCATGATCCGCGCGGTGGCGCATCAATGCCCGGTCGTGCTCGCCGAGCCCGGCGCGTCGATCGCCCGCCGCATCCGCCTGCTCGCCGAATCCCTGCTCGAGGAGCGAGCCGCGGACCGAAGCGCGGATCGAGGCGCGGATCGAGTCGAGAGTACTCCCCGATCTACGCGCCCCGGCGATGCCTGATTTCGATCTGCAAGCTCGCGTTTCAATTCGCTGGATTCAGGCGGAAGATCCGGCCGAGCGCGAGGGCTCTCGCGCCGGTCAGGCCCGCTAGAGATGGCCGCGCACCTCCTCGGCAACTGGCACGTCGATTGCTCTGCGAGCTCCTGGGGACCCGCGATTCCCGCTCCGGAGCGACCGGAGGAGTCGGGTTGCCAGGCTTTCTCGCGAACAGCCGGGGCTGGAGAACGAAGATGGGAAGCGACGCCTACATTGCGGCCTCGGGAGCCAGCACCCAGCTGCGCGACCTCGACGTCGTCGCGAACAATCTCGCGAACGTCGGGACCCCGGGCTACAAGCGCAGCGAGTCGATCTTCCGCACGGTCTATGAAGCTGCCCTGCGCGACGCCGAAGGCGATCGCCAGCCCGGCGCGCCGGGCAGCGCCTTCGTGCGGACCGATCTGGTCGGCACCGATTTCTCCCGCGGCTCGGCCCAGCACACCGGGTCGCCGTTCCATGCGATGATCGACGGCCGCGGCTTCTTCGAGATCATGACCAAGGACGGACCGCGCTACACCCGCGCCGGGAATTTCATCGTCAATCGCGACGGCCAACTCTCGACCGCGAGCGGCCAGGCGGTGATGGGGGACGGCGGACCGATCCTGATCGGCGACGCAGACGCACGCATCGAGCCCTCCGGCGCGATCGTCGACCGCACCGGAAATGTGTTTGGCCGCCTCAAGGTCGTCGATTTCGAGGACCTCCAAGGCCTCGTGCGCGAGGGACATAGCTTGTTCCGCGCCGATGAAGGCGTCGTCGCCACGCCCAGCGTCTCGCCCGTTGTGATCCCCGGGTCGATCGAGGGATCGAACGTCCAGTCCACACGCGAGCTCGCGACGCTCGTGATGTTGCAGCGCGCCTTCGAAGTGAATCTACGCGCGATGCAGGTCGACGATGAAACCACCCAGAGCTTGATCGAGGGGATCCGCTGATGAGAGCACTCTTCACCGCCGCAACCGGAATGGAGGCGCAGCAGGCGCAGATCGACACGATCGCGAACAACATCGCGAACGTCTCGACGACCGGCTTCAAGCGCTCCCGAACGGAATTCCAGGACCTCTTCTACGAGACCCTGCGTGCGCCGGGCGCCTCGGGCACGGACGGCTCGATGCTGCCGACCGGCGTGCAGGTCGGTCACGGCGTGCAGCTCGCGGCGGTCAATACGATCTACTCGGCCGGTGATCGCGTGAATACCGGGAATCCGCTCGATCTCGCCGTCGAGGGCACGGGCTTCTTCCAGATCCTCCGGCCCACCGGCGAAACGGTCTATACCCGGGACGGCACCTTCAAGATGGACGCCGACGGCAACGTCGTCACATCTCTCGGCTACCAGCTGATTCCCGCCATCACGGTGCCGCCGGATACGACTTCGCTCACTGTCCTTCCCGACGGGACGGTCAACGCGGTTCAGGCCGGCCAGACCCAGCCGACCAATCTCGGCCAGATCCAGCTCGCGCGCTTCACGAATCCGGCGGGCCTGCGCGCCGCCGGCGGAAACCTGCTCGAGCCGACCCAGGCCTCGGGTGATCCCCAGACCGGCATTCCGCAACAGGATGGCTACGGCGGGATCTCCGCCGGATTCCTCGAGGGCTCGAACGTCGAGGTCGCCGAGGAGCTCGTGGCCATGATCCTCGCGCAGCGCGCCTTCGAGGTGAGCTCGCGGGTGATCCAGGCCGGTGACGAGATGCTTCGCGTCGCGGCGCAGTTGTCGCAATGATGATCGGGGGTCACGCAATCTTGTCGAAAAGATGGACGACGGCGGCCCTCGGGTGGCTGGGTGTGATCGCGATCGTGCTGCTGGCCGCGACCGCCGCGCGGGCGGAGTCGCCGAGCATCGAGCGGGTGCGCACGGATCTCGAGCGCTTCATCGCAGAGCGCGTCGACGCGGAGCCCTCGGCGATCGAGCTGCCCGAGCTCCGGGCCTTCGACTTCGACGTGTCGCGGGCGCCGGGCGAGCTTCGGACGGAGCTCTCGACGCGCAGTGCGATGCCCTTTCACGGGCGGGTCGCGATCACGGTCGCGCTATTCGTCGGCGACCAGCTCGTGAAGCGGGCGGTCGTCTCGCCCTACGTGCGGCTCTCGGATCGCGTCGTCATTACCGCTCGCGCCCTGAGGAAGGGCGACGTGATCGCGCAGGGCGATCTCGCGTATTCGGACCGGGATCGCGCCGAGTCCCCGGGTGACGCCGTGCGGGATCTCGAGGCGATGGTCGGACTGCGCGCAAAGCGGGCGCTCGCCGGGGATCAGCTGCTGCGCGAGGGAGATTTCGAGCCGATGCCGGTCGTCGAGCGCGGGGATCGAGTGATGCTCGTGCTCCAGTCGGGCGCCCTGATGATCCAGGCGACGGGACAGGCGAAGGAGCGGGGCGCGGCGGGGGATTGGATTCGCGTCGTGAATCTCGATTCGAAGCGGGAGCTGACGGGGCGGGTCGATCGGGATGGGCGCGTGCATGTCGCGTTCTGAGGTGCGCAATTCGATGGGCCTGCGCGCGTCGATCGCCGTGCTGGCGCTCTTCGTGTGCTCGGCCTGCATCGAGACCTCGATTCGCGAAGGCCGGGAGTCGATGGACTACGACGCGGCGGAAGCGCCGCCGGCCCGACCGCCGAGCGCAGGCTCCATCTGGTCCGGCTCGACGCAGTCGGCGTCGTTCATGTTCTTCGACGAGAAGGCGCGGGACCTAGGCGATCTCGTCACCGTCGTGATCGTGGAGCAGACGCGGGCCGAAGGCGACGCGCGTACGGAGACGGAATCCGAGCGCACCGTGAGGGGCACGATTTCCTCCCAGATCGGTTTTCAGAAGCTGATCTCGAGCCCGATCCGAGGCTTGATGCGGATCTTCGGCTTTGACGAGCCGGGCACGACGGTTGACGAGGGCACACCGTTGAACGTTGTCAACGCCCAGATGCAGAACGACTTCACGGGCGAGGGGCTCACGAGCCGGAGCGGGCGATTCACCGGGGTCATCACGTGCCGCGTGATCGGCGTGCTGCCCAACGGAATCCTGCACATCCGCGGTCGCCGCTCGGTCGTGGTGAACCACGAGGCGCAGTACATCTCGCTCGAGGGGCTCGTCCGACAGGAGGACCTCACGATCGAAAATCAGGTGCTCTCGAATTCGGTGGCCGAGATGCGCCTCGCCTACGACGGCCTCGGTGTCCTCGACGACAAACAACGACCGGGCTGGATGGCTCGGGTCATCGACTGGGTCTACCCCTTCTAGAACGGAGCGCATGGGCGAGTCGAGCACGGACAGGAATTCGAAGCATCGAGGGGCGCGCCGGATCGCGGGGCGATTCGTGTGCGTGGCGCTCGGTCTGTGGGTCGCGCTCGCCGGGCAGCACGGGGCGCAAGCCGCGCGACTGAAGGACATGGCCTCGGTCAAGGGCGTCCGCTCGAATCAGGTCATCGGCTACGGCCTCGTCGTCGGTCTGCGCGGCACAGGAGACAAGCAGCAGACCCAGTTCACCACCCAGTCGCTGCGGAGCCTGCTCGCCAAGATGGGGATCTCCATCGATCCGAGACAGATCCGCGTCGCGAACGTGGCCGCCGTGATGGTGACGGCGAAGCTGCCGGCTTTTGCGCGCACGGGCTCCTCGATCGACGCGATCGTTTCCTCGGTGGGCGACGCTTCGAGCCTGTCCGGCGGGATGCTCTTGATGACGCCGCTGCTCGGCAATGATGGCCAGATCTACGCCGTGGCCCAGGGACCGATCGCAATCGGCGGATTCTCGGCGGAGGGCGGTGGCTCGTCGATCTCGCAGGGCCATCCGACCGTCGGCACCCTGGTCGGCGGCGCGCTCGTCGAGCGCGAGGTGGCCTACTCGATGGTCGGTCAGGAGCAGTTCGAGATCGCGCTCCACCGACCCGATTTCACGACGGCGCAGCGAACGGCCCAGCGCATCAACGAAGAGTTCAAGGCGCCGGTGGCGGTCGCCCGGGACTCCGGCACCCTCGATCTGACCCTGCCGACCGCCTATCAGAAGGACGCCGTCGGCTTCATGGCCCGGGTCGAAACGCTCGAGGTCGCTCCCGACAAAGCGGCGCGGATCATCCTCAACGAGCGCACCGGCACGATCGTGATGGGCGACGCGGTGCGGGTCTCCACCGTCGCCGTGGCCCACGGCAATCTGACGGTCGTCGTCAACCAGATCAACGAGGTGTCGCAGCCCACGCCCTTTTCGCTCGGCGTGACGACGCCGATCGAGAACTTTGATCTCGCGACGGATCAGGACGAGAGCAATCTCACGGTGATCGAGCAGACGGTCACGATCGGCGACCTGGTTCGAGCGCTGAACGCGATGGGCACGACGCCGACCGACCTGATCTCGATCATCCAGGCGATCAAGGCGTCGGGCGCACTCTCGGCCGAAGTGGAGATGATGTGATGGGCGCAATCGAATCCGTTGCCTCGGCGACCGAGCTCTCCTTGGGAACGCAGGCCGGCGGTGAGGCCGATGAGGCGAGCGCGCTTCGGTCCTTCGAGGCCTATTTCCTCGGCGAGCTCCTGCGGATCTCTGCGCCGAGCAATCCGACGGGCCTCTTCGACGGGGGCCAGGCGGGACGGATGTATCAAGAGCATCTCTACCAGGAGCTCGCCCGATTGATCGCGGACAACGGCGGCGTCGGCTTTGCGGACTCGCTGGCGGGGCAGCTCTCGAAGCCGGGTGCAAGCGACGCGGCCGCTGCCGCCACGAAAGATGAGACGCAGGGCGAGATGACGGACGAGGCGGTGGCGCTCGGGCTGGGGGGACGGGGACGATGAAGAGCGTGGCGGAGCAGGTCGCGGGGCTCGAGGTCGTGCTGCAGACGGAGGAGAATCTCTATCTCCGCCTGCGCGACGTGTTGCGCCGCGAGGAGCTGCAGCTCGTCGAGCTCGATCCCGCGCAGATCGCGGAGACGGTGGACCAGAAACGCAGTCTGGCCGAAGAAGCCCGGCTGCTCGAGGACTCGCGGCGTGCGCTCACGGGTGCACTCGCCCGCTCGCTCGGCCTCGGAGATGAGCCGGTGAAGCTGTCGGCCCTGATCGAGCTGCTCGAGGGCGAGGCCGGCCGGCTGCCGGAGCTGCACGGCCGCCTATCGGCCCTGATTCGTTCGACCCGGGGTCTGCTCGAGGCGAATGGCAGCTTCTCGGAGCGCTCGCTGCGGCGGGTGCAGGAGACGCTGCGGTTGCTCGGCCGGGCCGTGCCCGAGAAGGTCGGATACGGGCCGGGGATTTCGCGGGATGCGGCGACGATGGGCCGCGGCCGGCTCGTCCGCGCGGCGATCTGAGGACGAACGATGGCAGGACTCTTCGACACCCTGGGAACGGCGACGCGCGGACTCTCCGTCGTGCAGAGCGGCATCGCCACGACCGGGCATAACATCGCGAACGCGGACACGCCGGGCTATACGCGGCAGCGCTCGCTGATCGAGGCCTCGCTGCCCTACCAGACCGGGGCAGGGACGATTGGAACCGGCGTCGAGCAGATCAGCGTCGAGCGGGTGGTCGATCGCTTCATCGCGGAGCGCCTGGTCCGCGAGACCTCGCGCCAGGCGAACCTCGATACCGAAGCGTCGATCTATCGCCAGATCGAAGCCGTCGTGAACGGCCAGCAGGGCGGCGGGCTCTCGGACGAGCTGACTACCTTCTTCGACGCCCTCCAGGACCTCTCGAACGCGACGGATCCGGGCCAGTCGGCCGCGCGCGCGCAGCTCCTCTCGGCGGCGGAATCCCTCGTCGATTCGATCCATCGCTCGGACAGCCAATTGCGAAGCCTCCAGCGCGACGCTGATCGCGGCATCACGAGCGTGCTCGCCGAGGTGAATGCGATCAGCGCGGAGATCGCCGAGCTGAATCAGAAGATCGCGGCGGCGGAGGTCTCGTCTCCGGCCAATGATCTGCGCGATCAGCGCGACCAGCTGGTGCTCGCCCTCGCGGAAAAAGTCGAAATCAGCCTCGTGACCGACAATCAGGGGATGCTCTCGATCCGGATCTCGGGGGGGCTGCCGCTCGTCGACAAGAATATCGCCGCTGAGCTCCAGGCGGTCGTCGATCCCGCGAATCCGAACGCCTTCGATCCGACCTTCTCGCAGGTCTTCTACAACGGTGCCGGAAGCTTCTTCGATGCGACGTCGCTGCTGCGCGGGGGGGAGCTCGGGGGCTTGATCGAGGCCCGCGACGGCATCGTCGCCGGCGCGATCCGGGAGCTCGATGCCTTCGCATTCACGCTGGCCGAGAGCGTGAATCAGGTTCATCGCGGGGGACTCGGCCTCGTCGACGGCAATGCGCATGACCTGTTCTCGGATCTCTCGGGACAGCCGAACGTCGACAATGCGGCGCGCAACTTCGGGCTCGCGGCGGACGTCGATCCCAGTCAGGGCGGCACACTCCTCAATATTGCGGCGGGCGCGGCGCCGAATCCGGTGACGGGCGGACCGGCTGCGGCGCCCGGGGATACGGCCTGGGTCGAGCAGCTGAAGGATCTGCGGACCGGAAGCCTCGCGACCTATCTCGCCGGCGACGTGCCGGGGGCGCCGACGGGAACGACGTCGTCCCTCGTGAACACCCTCGGCAAGTGGATCGGGGACATCGGCCAGGGCGCCCGCAGTGCGGAGCGCTCGCTCGCGCAGCAGGAGTCGGTGCTGAGCTCCGTCAACGATCGGCGCGACTCGATCTCGGGCGTTTCGATCGACGAAGAGGTGGCCGAGCTCGTCAAGCTCCAGGCCAGCTTCCAGGCCAATGCAAAGGTGCTCTCGACCATCAGCGAGATGCTCGATGACCTGTTCGCGGCGCTCTAGCACGAAGACGGGGACGAACTCATGCGCGTGACACAATCGATGGTCTCCCGAATGGGTATGCAGCAGCTGAACAATCAGCGCGGTCGGCTCGCGCGGACCCAGGAGCAGGCCGCGACGGGTTTGCGCTTGAACCGGCCTTCCGACGATCCCGTCGACTTCCGCTCGGCGCTGCGGCTGAAGGACGCCGTGAGTCAGACCGGTCGCTATCTGCGGAGCATCGATCTGTCGCGGACGCGGCTGCATACGACCGAAGAAGCGATCGCCACTTCGACGGACGTCGTCTCGACGGCGAGAGCCACGGCCGTCCAGGCGGCGAACCCGACGAACGGTCCGACGGCGATGGCGTCCCTCCGCGTGCAGGTCGAGCAGCTCTTCGATCAGCTCCTCGACGCGTCGAATTCGCGCGCGCCGGGCGGCGGCTACGTGTTCTCGGGTGTTGCCTCGGACACCGCGGCCTTCGTTCAGACCGGGACATTCGTCTCGGGCTCACCGCCGCCGACGGTGGCCTTTGCTGGGGACGACAGCGCCGTCGCGGTCGAGATCGACGATGGCGTGATGATCGACGTGACCCGCAGCGGACAGGACGTCTTCCAGGGAAGCGTCGACGTCTTCGCCGCCCTGGGACAGCTCTGGCAGGCCATCGATCAGAACGACAAGACCCTGATCGGTACGGCGAACGACGATCTCAAGCTGGCCTTCGATCAGCTGAACCTCGAGCGGGCCCAGATCGGGGGCGCCGAGGCGAAGGCCGATTCGTTCGAGGTCCGTCTGCGGGGGCAGGAGCAGGAGCTCGCGACCCAGGTGTCGGTGCTGGAAGACGCCGACGCCTATCAAGTCTATTCGGATCTCGCGGCCCAGGAGGCTGCGTTACAGGCGTCGCTGACCGTCACGGCACGGATGCAGCAGCCGACGCTGCTCGACTTTCTATAAGGGGCCCGAGGCAAGGGGCTCCAGGGGGTTTTCATGTTGGTGCTCACGCGAAGGCATGGTGAGAGCGTTCGGATCGGGCAGCACATCCGGGTCACGGTGGTGGCCTCGACAGGGGCCCAGGTCCGGATCGCGATCGAGGCACCGGAGGAGATCGGGATCTTCCGCGAGGAGATCTTCGAACAGGTGGCATCGGCGAACGTCGAGGCCGCGTCACGGGGAAACGCGATGGTCGGCCCCATCCGGGTGGTTCGAGGCCATGCAAAGAATCGAATGGGAGGCAGCGAGTAATGGGTGATCTGATCAGCTTCGAGAGTCGCCGGGTGGGGAAGATCGAGGTCTCGGAGGCGGAGGTGGTGACCTTTGAGCCGCTGCCGGGATTTCCGAATCGATCGCGCTTCGTGATCATGGAGCATGCCGAGGCGGCCGAGATGGCCTGGCTCGTCTCGCTCGAGGACCCGGACCTCGCGTTCGTGGTCGCGGCGCCCTGGACCTTCTTTCCCAACTACGATCCGCCGCTCGAGCGGGAACATCTCGCGGCGCTCGGGATCGAGAAGCGCGAGGAAGTCGAGCTGCTCTCGATCGTCACGTTGTCGGGGAAATCGATCTTCCTGAATCTGGCGGCGCCGCTCGTCATCAACGTCACGAACCGCCGGGGAATCCAGGTGGTCGGCGAGGACCCGCGCTACACCACCCGCGCGGCGATCCCGACCCTCGACGCGGCGGCGAGCGCGGCTTCGATCCGGACTGCATCGAAGGCGGTGGCGTCGACGCCTGCGCCCTGAACGAGCGGCTGCCTGAACTGCCGTCGCGCGTGCGCGGCGATGACCCGATCGACGAAGGCCGACCGGATTTCATCGCCGTGCGCTCAGGGCAGCGGGATGTCGATTGGCACCGGTCGGGGCGGCGGCGGGCGGAGCGTCTCGTCGGGCTCGTCGGCGAGCGGCGGGAGCTGCTCGAGCAGGCGACCCAGCTCTCGCTCGGGATCGACCTTGCCCCGGGTCTTCACGCGTTCCGACTCGGAGAGGACCACGATCTCGACCCGGCGATTGCGGGCGCGTTCGCTCGGGGACTCTCCGTCGCTGAGCGGCCGATAGGCCGCATAGCCCGTGGTCGCGACCCGCTGGGGGTCGATGCCGTGCTTGTCGATGAAAAAGCGGGCGATGGCGGCGGCGCGGGCGCTCGAAAGCTCCCAGTTTGAGGGGTAGATCGGGTTGTTCGCGGGCAGGTCGTCGGTGTGCCCCTCGAACAGGAGCGGCGCACTCTCGGCGGCCAGCAGCGGCGCCATCGCGGCGAGCACTGGCCGGCGCGAGGCCCGGATCTCGGCGCTGCCCGGTCTGAAATACTCGGCCGCGGCGAGAGAGATCACGAGGCCCCGCTCGGTCGGATGGAGACTCACGCCCGGATCGGCATGGATGCGCGCGCGCTCGCGGTCGAGCCGCTTTGCGAGGTTCGACTCGAGCTGATTTTGCGGGGCGAGATCGCCGACCGCGTCCGGTACGCGGCCGGGGTCGTTCTTTTCGCTGGCCGGCGTGCCCTTTGTGAAAGCGGACTGCAGACCTTCGAAGAGACCGCGATTCTTCTCGACGTCGACGAGTGCACTCGCGTAGAGCACCACGAAGAGGGCCAGCAACAGCGTCAGGAAGTCGGCGTAGGAAAGCAGCCAGCGGTCGCGTTGCGGCGCCGGCTCGCATCCCCGCGGCGGCGCGGAACGCCGAACGGGTTTCATCGCGATCCGTCCTTGGGCAGGATGTGGGCCAGGAGCAGGCGCTCGAGGGTGCGCGGCGAAATACCGGACTGCAGGGCGATCGTGCCTTCGACGATCATCTCGTCTTCGGCCTCCTGGGCCGCGGCCCGGCTGCGAATCTTTGCGGCGATCGGAAGCAGTACGAAGTTTGCAATGCCCACGCCGTAGACCGTCGCCACGAACGCGATCGCGATCCCCGCGCCGAGCTTCTCGGGACTTCCGAGCGATTCCATCGCGTGGACGAGGCCGAGCACCGCCCCGAGGATCCCCATCGTCGGCGCATAACCCCCGGCGACCTCGAACACGTGGGCACCCGAGTGGGAGGCCGCCGACCGGCCCCGGGCATCCGCCTCGAGGACCTCCCGCAGCTGGCTCGACTCACAGCCGTCGATCACGTGTCGGATCGCCCGCTGCATGAACGGCGTCGGAAGCGCGCGCCGGGAGTTGTCGAGGGAGACGAGCCCATCCTTGCGGGCGATGAGCGCAAGATCCCGAAAGCGCGCGACCAGCAGCTCCCGGTCGTCCGCGAAGGACGCGAAGGCCCGCGCACATTCGACCCTCGCGGCCCGGAGGTCGACGACGCTCGCAGAGAGGAGCGTCGCTCCCAGGGTTCCGAGCCCGACGACCATCGCGGCGGGTGCCTGGAAGAGGACCAGGAGTCCGCTGCCCTCGATGAGCTGGGTGGCCAACACGGTGACGAGACCGATTGCGAGTCCGATGAGGCTGAGGGGATCCATGCGAGTCCGTCCGGTCAGCCGATTTCGGCTGCGTCTTCGTTGAAGAAGGAGAGCCCGAGCGTCCGCTGACGCCACGCGGCGATCCGAGCGATCAGCTCCTCGGGCGTCTCGAAGATGCGGAGCCGGTCGCCGGTCGCGAGGATGAGCAGCGTGTCATGGGTCGCCTCGACGTAGAGGATCTGATCGTCGTTCAACAGGATGCGCTCACCATCGATACGGGTAATCCAGATCATGGCTTCAGATCGACTCCAGGCCCCAGACGAAGAAGGGCAGGGGAAGGGCGTTTCGACCCGCGTCGGGTGCGATCTCGGCGATGCGCGCCTGGGCTCTGCGGGCGGTGCCTTCCGATACGTCGCCTAAGAGCCAGGCGAATAGCTCCGAGGCCGTGATTTCGAGGGAGCGACCGTTCTCTCGGCACTCGAGCCGGAAGCCCGCCTCGGACCCATCGCGCGCGGTACACCGGGTCAAGGCCAGGCTCTCGAAGCCCGGGACGAGGGCCGCGAGATCGGCGCTGAACGCTTCCAGCGAGGCGACCTGGAACCAGGCGAGCGGATTCGCAACGACGCGGGCGCCGGCGCGTCGCAGCCGCCCGGTCACTCCGGACATCACCCGCGGCGAGAGGAGCAGGAGCCCTGCGTCCGGCGCGTTCGGAGCAAGCCAGGTCTGGCAGCATGCGAGGACCGCTCGCGGATCCCCGCCCCACTCGTGGATGACGCCCTCGAAATCATCGCCGCGACCGCGCATCGCGAAGGCCATGACGCCCCGATCGCCGCGGGCGACCCGGACCTCGAGATCCGGAACCCGGGCGAGGCGAGCCGCCGCGTTCGAGAGCGAGACGAAGCAGGCGCGCTGCTTCCGGAGCGCCAGAATCTCGGGCCAGTCGGCTTCGCGGGCGTCGTCGACTCGCAGTGGCGCCCCGGCCGAATCCGGCGAGTCCGCCGAGTACGAAGACGAATCGAGGGCTCTCTTCAAGACCGCCGTTTCGACGACCAACAGCGTCTCGCTTCCCGCTCGGGTAAAGCCCTGAGCAGCGTAGAAATCTTCGAGGTCGCTCCAGAGAAGTGCGACGCCGAGGTCCTGGCTCCGGGCCTCCTCCATCGCCCGTTGCACGACCCGCCGGGCGAATCCCCGCTGGCGCTGACGCGGATCGGTGTACACGAGGGAGATGAGGCCGGCTCGCAGGGCGCCCCGCGCGAGCTCGAATCGACTCGGCCAGAGGACACAGAACGCGGCCGGCTCGCCAGCCTCGAAGAGCGTGACCGGAGTCGCCGACGTCTCCGCTTCGAAGAGCAGGGGATACTCGCTTGCCAGCCGCCCCGGTCGCCCCGGCCGCAGACCCGCATCAAGCCACGCGACCACCCGGCTCTTGTCCGCCTCGCTCGCGAATCCGACGGCGATTCGGGCGGACTCGAACGGGGTGGGGTGGGGGACCGAGCGCAAGCAGACGCTTCCGACACTCGCGGTGAACGGTAATCCAGGCGGAGCGATCATCTCGGTCGACCTCGAGCGCGCAATCGAACTGTCAATCGAGCTGGCCTAAGCAAATTCGATTCCCGCTCGATCCTGCTCACGACCCCCGACGCGCGAGCACAGCCAGCGCAGGGCGTTCAGAATGAAGAGACCCCTGAGCGCGTCTCCCGATCTGAAATGACTTCGAGAAGCGGCGTCTCCTATGTCCTCCAGCCTCGCCGGGGCATCGTCTTGGACTTGGATTCGGAGTTGCGCTCGAGGGGAACGGACCTGCGCGCCGCTGAATGCCCGCAGCGCGTGGCATTGCCATTGCACTCACTGCATCGCACGTGGATCCGCGCGGGTCGAAACGGTGAGTCCTCGCAAAAGAGGAGCGGTCGTTGAGCGCGCACGGACGACGTCGAAGGGCGAGGAGCGCCCTTCGTTCGAGCTCACGAAGGAATCGTGAGCTTCTCATCAAGGAGGATCGAAACGTATGGGCCTTCGAGTCAATTCCAACACTTCATCGATCAATGCGCAGCGCAACCTGGTCAACACGACCAATAACCTGCAGCGCAGTCTCTCGCGCCTGTCCTCGGGTCTGCGCATCACGCGCGCCTCGGACGACGCGGCGGGTCTCGCGATCTCGGAGCGGTTCCGAGCCGACATCCGCAGCATGGGCCAGGCCCAGCGCAATGCCAACGACGGCATCTCGCTCCTGCAGATCGGTGAAGGTGCACTCAACGAGGTGAGCGGACTCCTGGTTCGCCAGCGCGAGCTCGCGATCCAGGCGGCGAACGGCACGCTCGGTGACGAAGAGCGGGCCACGGTCAATCAGGAGTTCCAGGACCTCACGGCCGAGATCGACCGCATCGCGGCTGTGACCCAGTTCAACGGCACGACGATCCTGGCGAGCGGTGGCGACACCACCTTCCAGATCGGTATCGACAACACCTCCGCCGACCGCATCACGATCAGCTCGGTCGATTCGCGATCGGCAGCGATCGGAACCAGCGGCCTTGCCGTCAGCTCGGCCTCGGGCGCGCAGACGGCCCTCTCGGCCCTCGATACGGCGATCTCGAACGTCGCCTCGCTGCGAGCCTCCTTCGGTACGGTGCAGAACCGGCTCGAGTCATCGATCCGGTCGCTGGCCGTGGCGCAGGAGAACTCGGTTGCGGCCGAGTCCCGGATCCGCGACGTCGACTTTGCCAGTGAGACGGCGGAGCTGACCCGCAACCAGGTCTTGCAGCAGGCCGGCATCTCGGTGCTCGCGCAAGCGAACGTGTCCTCGCAGTCTGCCCTGAGCCTGCTCGGCTAGTCGTTCGACTTTCTGTAGTCCTTCGAACCGAAGCTCCGGGGCGACTCAGGTCGCCCCGGAGCCTCGTTCGAATCCCCGTCGCTCGCCTTGCGAAGTCGACGGGCGGCTGCGACTAGCCGAGCAGGC
>JANNQH010000475.1:0-5397 GCA_031400655.1 Deltaproteobacteria bacterium
CGGCTCAGGCCCCCGGAATCCATCAGGTGTCCCTTGAGCTCCACCTGCGCTGTCCGGATCGGCGTCGCCGGTGCGGGATCGCGGCGCGCGAAGGGCGCCTGATCGAGGATGAGCGACAAACACTTCACGCCACCCCCTGCCTTCAGGAATTCGTCGACGGGCTGGACGATCGTCTCGAACCCCCAGCCGGCGAGGGTCCGCACGAGCCCCGGGCTCGCCGAGTTCATGTAGAGCCGCTCGCCGATCCGCAGGACATTGCAGGCGAAGCCGGTCGCGTCTGCGTCGTCGAGGGCGATCCGGTTCTCGCTCGCGATCCGGCGTTCGATCGCGCGCTGCGACTGATCGTCGAAGGCGGCGGGGTAGTAGAGCACGCGGCCGTCGGGCAGCGGCGCAAAGCAGGTGTCGAGGTGGTAGAAGCGCGGATCGACGAGGCGCAGGGAAACGACTTCGACGCCGAAAGTCTTGCCGAGGGCGACATGCGTCTCGAGGGCGCTGCGCACGCCGTAGCCGGCCCAGAGCAGCGGCTCACCGGGTTGGAACAACGCGTCGCCTTCTCCCTCGAAGGCGTCTTCATCGGGCAGCCGAGAGAGGTCGAATCCCGCCTGCGTGAACCAGGCGCCGAAGGGCGCTTCTTCGGCGGCCCGTTCCGGCATCCGGAAATGGGCGGGGACGACGCGGCCGTCCGCCACGAGGCCGGCGTTCGCCGTGAAGCACATGTCGGGGCTCGCGGGCTGGGGGACGACCTCCTCGAGCTGTGCCACGTGTGCGACACGCTCCATCAGCGCGCCCCATTGGCGCTCTGCCCGAGCGCGATCGACACGCCCGATCTGGCCCTCCATCCAGGGATTGATGACGTATTCGACGTCGAAGAATGTGGGCCGACAGACGAGGATGCGCATAGCTCGTGCCTCGTGGGGTCGATCGACCGGCCCGCAATCACGCTTGAGGCAGGCCGCCCATCTCCTAGCATGGGGGGATGCGTGCCATGCGATATCACGGCGACGGCCGAGGGCTCGTCGCCGAAGAGATTCCGACGCCCCAGCCCGGTCCCGATCAGATCCGCATTGCGGTCTCGACCTGCGGAGTCTGCCGCACCGACCTGCACATCGTCGACGGAGAGCTTCCGGACGCGGTGTTCCCGATCGTCCCCGGTCACGAGATCGTCGGTCGCATCGACGCGATCGGCGCCTCGGTCACGGGCTTGCGGGTGGGAGACCGGGTGGGCGTCCCCTGGCTCGGGTACACCTGTGGAGAATGCGCGCCGTGTCGGCGGGGGCTCGAGAATCTCTGCGACCGGGCGCGCATGACGGGCTACCAGATCGACGGGGGCTATGCGCAGTGGGCGGTCGCGGACGCGCGCTATTGCTTCGCGATCCCCGACGCCTTCGACGACGTCCAGGCGGCCCCCTTGTTATGCGCTGGACTGATCGGATACCGCGCCCTGCGGATGCTCGGCCCGGCGGCCCGGATCGGGCTCTACGGCTTTGGCGCCGCCGCCCACATCATCACCCAGGTCGCGCGCTTCGAGGGCCGCGAGGTCTTCGCCTTCACCCGGGCCGGAGATCTCGAGGCACAGCGCTTCGCCCGCTCCCTTGGATGCGTGTGGGCGGGGAGCTCTCTCGAGCGGCCGCCCTGTGCTCTCGACGGCGCGATCCTGTTCGCCCCTGACGGCCGGCTCGTTCCCGCAGCTCTGCGCGCGGTCGGCAAAGGGGGCAGCGTCGTGTGCGCGGGGATCCACATGTCGGACATCCCGAGCTTCGCCTACCGCGATCTGTGGGAGGAGCGCGTGATCCGCTCCGTCGCGAATCTCACGCGCGAGGATGCGCGGGCGTTTCTCGAGGTCGCGCCACGAGTTCCGGTGCGGTGTGCAACGGAGCTGTTCGAGCTCGCGGAGGCGAACGAAGCGTTGGCGCGCCTGCGAGCCGGGCGGCTGACTGGAGCGGCCGTGCTGCGGATCGCCTAGCCGAGGCCGAGCTCGCGGTCCTGCTGCTCCGGATCGAGATGCTCGAATTGGATGATCTCGAGCTTCTCGAAGGCCTGGCGAACTCGCGGCGTGATCAGCGAGAGGCGCCGCAGATTCGGGACGATGCGCATGAAGAGCATCGAGCGAAAAATCTGGCCGGTCGGCGATTGCATCACGGCCTCGCGCACCGCCTCTTCCTGCCAACCCATCGCCCGGGCGATCTCCGCTCCCGCCAGCCGATTGCGCATCAGCTCGCAGGCGTAGATGATGAAATCCTCGCGGTCGCGCAGCTCGCCGCCCGTGAGACCGCGGTAGTGATCGCGCAGGGCCAGCATCCCGAAGGCGACGTGACGGGACTCGTCCTTCATCACGTAGTGGAGCAGCTGCTTCAAGAGGGGCTCGTTCGTGGCCCGCCAAAGGCTGCCGAAGGCGGCCATCGCCAGGCCCTCGATGATGATCTGCATGCCCAGGAACTTGAAGTCCCAGCGCGAGTCCGTGATCGTCGTATCGAGCAGCTGCTTGAGCGACTCGCTGATCGGCCACTCCCATTCGAGCTTATCGTTCACATAGCGCGCAAAGACCTCGACATGGCGTGCCTCGTCCATCGTCTGCGACGCGGCGTAATACTTTCCGTCGATCCACGGCACGCCGCCGACGAGCTGGGAGGCCACGATCAGCGCGCCCTGCTCGCCGTGCAGGAACTGCGAGAGCTGGTTCGCGATCTGAGCATGGCCGAGGCGGGCGCGTTCGCGCTCCGAGAGCTTCTGCGCCGGCGCGAAATCGGAGAGGGGATCGAATTGCGGCGGGACGATATCGGCCTCGGGATCGACGGCGATCGCCCAGTCGAGCTGCGTCGTCGCGTTCCACTGCTCGCGCTTCGCCTTCTCGTAGAGCTCGTGGAGCCCCTCCTTCACGTTGCCGTAGTTCCAGACGTACTGAGTGTCGAAGGAGGTCAGGATCGTTTCGAGCTCGACCTCAGTCGTCGAGTCGAGTGTCGGCAGGGTGGAGCGGTTGGGCGGGGTCTTCGTCATCTCGGTTCCTCCAGTGAGCGGTCGGCGAGCTCGGTGCCAAAATATGACGTGAGATTCAGGTATTGACCAGCGCGCGAAAGACCTTCATGCTGAATCTGACCAGGAGTCTCGATTGCCGATCAAGAGAAAGCCAGGGAAGAGCGCGGGCGAGCGAGGAGCAGCGGGGAAGGTCGGGAATGCCGCGCCGCGCCCGGGCCCGAGTCGCGCCCGCAATCGACGATCCCCGGCGCGGCCCGCGCTGAGACCGCCGCAGCAAGCGCGCAGCCGGGCGACGCGCCGTCGTGTGATGGAGGCCGCGATCGCCTGCTTCGAGCGCAACGGCTTTGAAGAGACGACGACTGCGATGATCGCCAAGCGCGCGGGCGTCGCGGTCGGCTCGGTGTACAACTACTTCGACGACAAGCGGGCGCTGATCCTCGAGCTCCTCGAGGAGACCCATCGCGAGCTGGCCGACCAGATCGTGGCCCAGCTCGACCCCACGAGCTGGCGCGGTCGCACCGACCCCCGCGACCTCACGCGGACGCTGATCGACGCCATTTTCCATACCCAGAGCCTGCGGCCCGGGATCCAGCGCATTCTCTGGGCACGTTATTTCAAAGACCCCGGCTTCGAGCAGCCCTTCGACGCCTTCCGCGACCGCATCCGTGAGGCGATCGCCGAGTGCCTGGCTGCGCTGGACGAGCAGGGGCTCTGCAGGCCGGGGCTCGACCGGAAGCTGGCCCCCTTCGTGATCTTGAATGCGGTCCAGTGGAACGCCACACAGGCCTTCTTCCAGGGGGATCCCCGCTTCATCGACGCGGCTGCGCGGGCGACGGCGGAGCTCGTGGCGCGCTACGTCTTCCGCGATCAAAAGAGCGTGGCTCGCCGCGTCAGAACGACCCGATCACGTTGAAAAAGAGGCCGTGGTTGTCGTAGGAGAGGTCGGTCAGGTCTTCCGAGAAGTCGGTGAAGTTGTAGCCAACGCCCACCTTCAGGTTGTCGCCGAAGTAGCGGTAGAGGGTCGTGAGCGCGCCGCCGCGGCGTTCGTCGAGGTCGGGCAGCTCGAGCAGGCGGCCCTCGATCGACGTCTCCCACTTCTCGAGGAAGCGGTAGTCGGCGCGCAGGATCGCGAGGTGGGCATCGTTGTCGAAGAAGTCGTGGTCTTCCCGGTCGACGCTGACCTGGGCAAGTCGATAGGCGTACTTGGTGCCGAGGGTGAAGTTCTTCGTCACGTCGTAGGTCAGGTCGAGCGAGGCGATGTGGCTCTTCTGGACGAACTCGGTCGATGAGCCGTTCTGGCCGACCTGGTCGGTCGTCGGAACGTTGTAGAAGTAGGTGTACTTGACCAGCGCGTTGAAACGGTCATGGAGCACTGGCCGGAAGGCGTAGCCGAGGACGGCCTCGGTGAAGCCGCCATCGAAGAAGTCGCCCTCTGAGCTTTCGGAGAAGGCGTGGTTGAACTTGGCGAGGAGTCGACCGTCCTCGTTCATCTGGTACTGAAGGTTGTTGCGGAAGAGCCAGGTCGAGCGGTCGGAATTCGATTGGTCCGTCGCCTCGGTATTGTTGAAGACGTACTCGACGCCGCTCGAGACCGCGACGTCCTCGAAGCGATAGCCGACGCGCAGGCCGGCGCCCCGGCGCTCCGTCTCGGCGTTCGTCCGGCTGTCGTTCAGGGTTCCGTCCTCCCAGTTGACGCCGATGTTCCAGCGCTCGGTCGGTGCGTAGTCGACGCCCATCGAGCGGGTGAGCCCGACGAGGTCGACGTGCTGGTACTGCGTCTCGGCGAAGACGCTGGCGTGGTCGTTGATGCGGGCGCGCGAGCCGAGGGTCAGACCGCCGCGGCGGGCAGCGAGGCCGTCGTAGCCGCGCTCGCTGTCGAGGGCGTAGTTCATGTAGAGCTTGCTCTGCTCGCTGCGCTGATAGGTCGTTCCGACCTGGGCGGCGGGGCCGAGGCTGCCGTGGGAGACCTCGCCGTTCAGTGTGATCCGGTCGCTCACGCGGACAGCGCCGCCCAGGCCGCCGCGATGATTCTCGTCGCGGTCGCCCGTTGTGTGCACGGTTCCCTGGCCGAAGACGTAGGTCTTCCAGCGGCCGCGGGTGTCGTACTCCGCCTGCACGACGGCGTCGGCGCGATCGCCCTCGTCCTGGGTCGCGACGACGACCGCGGAGTCGTCGTCGCGAGCGTCGTAGCGGGTGCCCGCCTGAAGGCGCCAGTTCTCGGTCACCTGGTAGCCGAGATTGACTTCGCCGATGGTCGAGGTCAGGCCGAGATCCTCGACGACCCGGTCGCCCTTCGCGGTCAAATCGACGGCGTTCATGATCGGGATCCGCAGGATGCCGCCGTATTGATCCGTATCCTTCAGGCGATTGAGGCCCGAGGACGAGTAGCCCTCCTCGAGGCGCTGGCCGTAGAGGGCCACCTGG
>JANNQH010000476.1:0-1663 GCA_031400655.1 Deltaproteobacteria bacterium
TTCGTACTACCGCCGCCAGGACTACGAGCTGACCCTCGCGATGCTCGAGGCGGGGCGCCTCGATCCGCTGCCGATGGTGACCGATCGGATCCCGCTGGAGGCGCTGCCGGGGGCCTTCGAGCGGCTTCGCAAGCCGACGACCGAGTGCAAGGTGATCGTCCAGCCCTGAGCGGCGCTTGCCTGTGGAGAGCCGGTCGAGGGCAGCAGGAGAGCCGGTGGAGAGCCGCGTGCGCGGTTCGTGCGACGTGTTCTACCGTCGCGCCGCGATTCGATCCCGGCTGCCGGGACCCAAGGAGTGAAGACGATGGCCTCGAACCCCCATGCCGGGCTCGCGATCCGGGACGACGACGCGACGATCGCCCGCATGCTCGAGGACGTCTCGATCCCGACGCTGATGCTGTCCCTCGTCCACATGACGGGGGACCCGAGCTTCATCCGGGGTTCGATCAAGCCGCAGGGCCTCTTTTTGAACGAGGTCCAGGGCTTCATGCCGCCCGAGATGCAGGCGCAAGCGCGCAAGCAGGCCCTCGAGGTCATCAAGGCCTATCGCGACGGCGGCTGCAAGCTGCCCGCGCCGCCCTCTCTCGCGCTGATCCAGGAGATGATGACCTGGCTCGTCTGTGCACCGGTCCCCGACGAGTACATCCCGATGATGCTCGAGGAGATGGAGCTCGACGGCCGCGACGCTCGGGCGATCGAGTGGGATCCGCAGTCGCGCGCGGCGCGCGAGCAGTTCCCGGTCGTCGTCGTCGGCGCCGGGCAGTCGGGCCTGCTCGCGGGCGTTCGGCTCAAGGAAGCAGGCATCCCGTTCACGATCCTCGAGAAGAACAAGGGCGTCGGCGGGACCTGGTACGAGAACGCCTATCCAGGCTGCCGCGTCGACGTCGGGAACCATTTCTATTCCTACAGCTTCGAGCCCAGCGACCACTGGACGGAGTACTTCTCGCAGCAGCCCGAGCTGCAGTCGTATTTCGAGCGCGTGATGGACCGCCACGGTCTGCGCGACCAGATCCGGTTCCAGACCGAAGTCGTCTCGGCGGTCTGGGACGAGGCGTCTTCGACTTGGCGCGTGAAGACGAAGGACGCGGAGGGCCGCGAAGAGGAGCTCATCGCGCGCGCCGTCATCACGGCGGTGGGCCAGCTCAATCGCGCGCAGCTGCCGGACATCGAGGGCGTCGAGAGCTTCGAGGGAAAGTGGTTCCACTCGTCGAAGTGGGACTACTCGTTCGACTACAAGGGCAAGCGCGTCGCCGTGATCGGGGCGGGGGCCTCGGGCTTCCAGATCGTTCCGACGATCGCGCCCGACGTCGCGAAGCTGACGGTTTTCCAGCGCACCGGTCAGTGGATGTTCCCGAACCCGAACTACCACAAGAAGGTCGGCCCCGGCGTCACCTGGGCGATTCGACATCTCCCGTTCTACGGGCGCTGGTACCGCTTCCTGCTCTTCTGGCCCGGCTGCGATGGCGGTCTCGCCGCTGCGAAGATCGATCCGACCTATCCCGACCAGAAGACGGCGGTATCGCCCGTCAACGAGATGACGCGCAAGATGTTCAGCGACTGGATCGTCTCCCAGCTGGGCGACGACAAAGAGCTCATCGCGAAGTGCATCCCGGACTATCCGCCCACGGCCAAGCGGACGCTCCAGGACAACGGCAGCTGGCTC
>JANNQH010000477.1:0-2792 GCA_031400655.1 Deltaproteobacteria bacterium
ACTACGTCATCACCGGCCACAAGATCTGGACGACCTTCGCCCAGATCGCCGACTACTGTGAGCTGCTGGTCCGCACGGATCCGACCGCGCCCAAGCACAAGGGCATCAGCTGGCTCATCATGCCGATGAACCTGCCGGGCATCGACATCCGACCGCTTCCGACCCTCGAGGGCGAAGGCGAGTTCTCCGAGGTCTTCCTCGAGAACGTGCGCGTCCCGGTCGAGAATCTCGTGGGCAAGGAAAACGACGGCTGGCGGGTCACGAACGTGACGCTGCGCTTCGAGCGGGGCACCGCCTTCGCGAGCGAGATGATCAATCTCCAGGCCTTTGTCCGCGGCCTCGTGAAGCTCGCCCAGAAAGTCACGAGCGACGGCTCGACGGCTTGGGAAGACAAGGCGCTGCGACGCGAGATCGGCCATCTATCGGGCGAGCTCGAGGCGCTCTGGGCGATGGTGAAGCTCTCGGTCTGCGAGGCGAAGGAGACGGGCGTCCCCGGCGTCGGCGCCTCGGCCGTCAAGCTCTACTACACGGACCTCTACCAGAAAATTACGGAGTTGGGCCTGCGGCTCCTCGGCCGCGCCGGCCTCTCGCGCTCCGACGTTGCCGGCCTCCCGGCCAAACATCTGCTCAACCGGCACCTGAACTCGCTCTCGATCTCGATCGCCGCCGGTACGAGCCAGATCCAGAAGAACATCATCGGTGAGCGTATCCTCGGCCAGGCGAAGGAACCCCTTCCTGTTAAGGCCTGATCCTTCGCCCCTGACCTTTCGGCTCTTGACCTTTCGCCTCTTGACCTTTCGAAGAGGAGCGCGGCCTGCCCGGCACAACCCGCGCGAGGAGACATCGTGGATTTCCAACCGACCGATGACCAGAAGGCGCTCCGCGACGGCATTCGCAGCTTCTGCGAAGGTCAGGTCCCGAACGAACGCTATCCCGACCTCGAGAAGTCGAAGGGCTTCGACAAGGCACTCTGGGGCGAGCTCGCCGAGATGGGCATTTTCTCGCTCCGACTGGCGGAGAGCGAGGGCGGCGTCGGGCTCGGTTATGCGGACAGCGTGCTCGTGTTCGAGGAGCTCGGGCGGCGGCTCGTCCCCGGACCCCTCGTTTGGAGCCAGCTCGCGGCGGGTCTTGTGAAGGGCGCGGCGGAAGGCACGACAGTCGTCGGCGGTCTCGATCTGATCGGTTCGAACCGCGAGCCCTACCTGATCGAGCACTTCGAGAGCATCGATGCGCTGCTCGTGCTGCGACCCGACGGCGTCTACCACGTCGACCCGCGGCAGCTGAAGGCCGAGGTCGTCGAATTCCCGCTCGACCCGCTGACCCCCGTCCATCACGTCGAGAACCTGCCGCAGGGCGAGAAGGTCGCCGACAGCGCCCGGGCGCGACGGCTGCGACTCGAAGGCGCGGCGCTCGTCGCCGGTCAGCAGCTCGGCGTCGCCGAAGGCGCCCTCGCCCTCGCGAACGAATACGCGAAGGGTCGTCAGCAATTCGGCCGCGCGATCGGCGGGTTCCAGGCCGTGAAGCACATGCTGGCCGAGATGTTCGTCCGCCAGGAAGCCGCACGCGCCGGCGCCTACAACGCTGGCGCCACCCTCGATGCGCCGGAAGTCGCCGACGTCGAGCGCGCCGTCGCCGCCGCGAAGATCACCGCCGGCGAAGCCGCGATCCGAAACGGCCGCAGCTGCATCCAGGTCCACGGCGGCATGGGGTTCACCTGGGAGGTGCTGGCCCACTACTACTTCAAGCGCGCCTGGGTCCTCGAAAACCTGTTCGGCACCCAGGATGAGCACGCCGAGCGGATCGCGGAGCTGCTGGCCAGCCAGATCGAGGCCTGACGATGATCGGAATCCTCTCCTACGGCGCCTACATCCCGCGGACGAGGCTCCCGCTCTCGGCGATCGGCGGTCGCCCCGCAAAGGACGGGGGCCCCGAGAAGGCCGTCGCCTGGAACGACGAGGATTCCGTCACTCTCGGCGTCACGGCGGCGATCCACTGCCTGCGCGGCTTCGACCGAAGCAAAGTCGACCTGCTGATCTTTGCGTCGACGACCCTGCCCTTTCAGGAGAAGCAAGGCTCTGCCCTCGTCGCCCGCGTGCTCGACCTCCCGCGCGCGGTCCAGACGAGTGATCAGACCGGGACGACCCGCGCGGGCACCATCGCGCTGCGCTCCGCCTTCGATGCGATCAAGGCGGGCTCGGCGCGCTGTGCCCTCGTGATCGCGAGCGATGTCCGACTCGCGGCGCCGAACTCGGGGCTCGAGGCGAATTTCGGCGACGGCGCCGCGGCCTTCCTCGTCGGCGACGGCGACGCGATCGCGGCGCTCGATGATTTCGCGGCGGTCTCCGACGAGGTGACCGACGTCTGGCGCCCGGCCAGCCAGGAGTACGTCCACAGCTGGGAAGACCGCTTCGTGATCCAGGAGTCGTACTCGCCGAACGTCGCCGCGGCAGCCCAGGCATTCTTCGAACGCACCCAGACGAACGCCACCAACTACGACCGCATCGCCCTCTACGGCCCCGACGCCCGGTCCCACGCGGACGCAGCGCGAGCGGCCGGGATTAGCAAGGATCAGCTCGTGGCGCCTCTCTTCGGTCTGCTCGGGAACGCCGGGACCGCCTTCGCGCCCCTGCTGCTCGTCTCCGCTCTCGAATCCGCAAATGCCGGCGAGCGCATCCTCGTCGTCAACTTCGGCAACGGCGCCGACGCGACGAGCTTCCGCACCACGCCCCAGATCGAAAAGCTCGGCGAGCGGCGCGGTGTGAAGTGGAATCTCGCCCGCCGCCGGGTCGTGA
>JANNQH010000478.1:0-9873 GCA_031400655.1 Deltaproteobacteria bacterium
AACCTCACGTTCGCCAGCATACCGAGCGGGCTCACGCTCAATCTCGATGGAATTCCCCGCACGACACCCTACGTGAACGATTCGTTGATCGGCTTCACCCACACGATCGAAGCCGTCGATCAGACGCTCGCTGCGACGGCCTACAGCTTCAGCGCCTGGTCGGACGGCGGCGCTCGATCGCACGACATCACGGTCCCCGCGGCGAGCCAGACCTATACGGCCTCGTACAGCAGCTCGGTCCTGCAACAACCGCTGGGCTTCGTCCGAAGCCAGGGCGCCTTTGGCGATGCCAGCGGAACGACGCTGAGCGTGCAGCTGACGAACGTGAAAGCGGGCAGTCTGCTCGTGGCGTTCGTGAAGTGGGAGGGCACGGCGAGCTCGACGGTGACGTTGAGCGACGGGACGAGCCCCTTCACGGCCGATCTGGTCAACAGCGCCGCGAACAACGACCTGCACGGTCGCTTCTTCTACCGACCTGCGTCGACTGCCTCGGGCACCGTGACCTACACGGCGACGTGGAGCGCGGCACGGCCTTACAGACGCATCTTCATCTACGAGTACAGCTACAGCGGCGGGAGCGTGGCCTTTGATGGCTCCAATCGGGCGAAGGCGACATCGGGGAGTCTGACGAGCGGCAACATCACGACCACGGGGAGTGACGAGGTCGTGTTCGGCGCCTATGGCGAGTACAGCTCGTCGACGACGACGGGCGAACGGATCGGCGGCGTGCTGGCGGATCAGGCCGTGCGATCGGGATTTGCATCGATGTGGAGCAAGCGCTTCACCGCACCGTTCACCGGCGCAGCGACGGCCACCGGCAACAGCTCGACCTGGATCGGCAACGTGATCGCGTTCAAACGCTCAGGAGCGACGGCTCCCTGATGGTTCGCGATACCGCGTTCACGCTGCGTCCCGACGGCGTCGTCATGCTCCCAGGGAATCGTTATGCGCTCTGCAGCGAGAAGGGCGCCGAGGATCCTTCTCATCTATACGCCGCGCCCGGTTCAGCGTCGGAGACTGGTGACGCGGATTAGCCGTCGCCGAGGTTCTCATTCGGGAACTCGTAGACGAAGATGTCTTCAGGCAGGTTGCCGGGGTCGATCTTGGACATCTGTTTGAGATAGCCGGTTTGGATGTCGTAGATCCAGCCGTGCAGTGTCGGGCGCTGCTCGCGCTTCCAGGCGAGCTGGACGAAAGAGAGGTGCGCGAGGTGGCTCACCTGCTCGACGACGTTCAGCTCGATGAGGCGTTCGTATCGCTGCTCGTCGCTGGGGGCGGCGTCGAGCTCGGTGGCGTGGAGGCGGTAGATATCCTTGATATGCCTGAGCCATTTATTGATGAGGCCGAGGTGCTGACGCGACATCGCTGCGCGCACGCCACCGCAGCCGTAATGACCGCAGACGATGATGTGTTTGACCTTGAGGATCTCGACGGCGTACTGCACCACCGAGAGCATGTTGAAGTCGGTGTGGACGACTAGATTGGCGATGTTGCGGTGGACGAAGAGCTCGCCCGGCTCTACGCCCGTGATTTCTTCTGCCGGGACGCGGCTGTCCGAGCAGCCGATCCAGAGAAATTCCGGTTTCTGGACGCCGGAGCTGCGCGAGAAGAAGTCCGCGCGCAAGCTCAGCCGGTCCTGGACCCAGGCTTTGTTGTTCAGGAGGAGTCGCTTGTACGATTCCATGGCTGGACCTTTGGCGCTCACGCCGTGCGGAGCTGTTTATCGAAAATGTTGTGGTACTCGATCCGGATACTGCGGAAGGAGGCTGCCGTCTCGAATTCCTTCAACGTCTCATAAATGTCGACGTCGACGTACAGCGCCTTTGTGCCGTCCACGATCAAGTGGGCTCCATCGGGCACGTCCCGCAGACATCGTTTCAGCTCCGATTTGTTGACGAAGGAGATGTCCTTGTTGAAGCGCAGGAGCCAGTCCTTGCCGTCGTTCACGACCGTGATGGCGGCGTGGTGATTCGAGCGGATCACGAAGAATACGCCGGTGAGCAGGCCGATCGCGATGCCCTTCAGCAGATCGGTGAAGACGATGGAGACGACGGTGATGAAGAACGGGATGAACTGCGATCCGCCCTTGGCCCACATCTCCATGACGATTTTGTGGGAGGCGAGCTTGTAGCCGACGACGAGCAGGATCGAGGCGAGCGCCGCGAGCGGGATCCGGTTGAGCTGCGAAGCCAGCAGTGCGACCGCCGCGAGCATGACCAGCCCGTGGACGAAGGCAGCGAGTCGCGTGCGGGCGCCGGCGTACACGTTGGCGGAGCTGCGTACGATCACCGACGTCATGGGCAGTCCGCCGAGCAGCCCGGAGAGCGCGTTGCCGACGCCCTGGGCGCGCAGCTCGCGGTTCGTGTCGGAAATGCGCTTCTCGGGATCGAGCTGGTCCGTCGCTTCGATGCACAGCAGCGTCTCGATGCTTCCGACGAGGGCGATCGTCACCGCCACGATCCAGACATCGGCGCGCAGGACCGCTGCGAAATCCGGTCGCGCGAACATGCTGAAGAACTCCCTCGCCGAACCCGCGACGGGCAGCGTCACCAGATGCTCCGCCGAGACGAGCTTCCACTCCGGTCGAACGACACCGAACGCCTCGTTGAGCAGCGTCCCGAGCAGCACCACCAGCAGCGGTCCCGGCACGAGCGCGGCCCAGGCATGACGCTTGACGAAGGGCCGCTCCCAGAGGATCAGGAGCGTCAGCGACACGAGGGAGATCGCGACCGCGCCGGGGCTTTCCAGGACGAACGACGCGAACATCTCTGTGAAGGTATTCAGCTGATCCGACTGGGTCTGGAGGAAGGCTTCGTCCCCGATGAAGTCCCGGTCATCGCCCAAAGCATGGGGGATCTGTTTCAAGACGATCACGATCCCGATCGCGGCCAGCATTCCCTTGATCACGCTGTTCGGGACGTAGTCGCCGATCACGCCTGCGTGGATCAGGCCGAGGCTGATCTGGATCAAACCGGCGATCACGACCGCAGCGGCGAAGACATCGAAGCTCCCGAGGTCCGTGATCGCCGATGTGACGATCACCGTCAGTCCGGCAGCGGGTCCGCTCACGGAGAGCTCGCTGCCCGAGAGCAGCGACACGACGAGGCCGGCGACGACCCCCGCAATGACACCGGAAAAGAGCGGTGCACCCGAGGCGAGCGCAATGCCGAGACACAGAGGGAGCGCCACCAGAAAGACGACGAGGCCGGCGGGAATGTCCCGGCTGGCCGATTCAAGGCTCGGCAGACTGAAATGTCGGTTCTTCATGCGCTGCGAGATACTAGTGGATTCATTCCGTTGACTCGTAGTTTTTTTAGTCCTTGATCGGGCACAGGTCAAACGATCTCGACCGTGCCCGCGCAGCTCGCCGGATCAACTTGGTGCGACACGGCGCGTCTCATTTTCCGTAGGGCATCTCGAGCGGGTAGGGATGGAACCGCCCGAGCGCCTCGACGAGGCCTTCGAGACTCCAGCCGCCCGCCTGGCTCGCCGTCTGCCCGATCGAGAGGGGCTGGAAGAGTCCGATCTCGCCCTTCGCCACGAAGAAGACCTGGCCATTGATCCCCGCCGCTTCCTCGCTGCAGAGGCTCGCGATCAGGACGCCCACGTCCTCGGGCTGCTGTGCCGCCTTCATGAGGTTGTCCGCGCGAATCGCCGCGTCGCCACCCTGCTTGCGGAAGGTCTCGACCGCCGTCGTCACCATGCGCGTCTCGGTCGACGATGGATTGACCGCATTGACCGTGATGCCGTACGACTCGAGGTCGCGGGCGATCACGTTCGTGAAGCCGAATACACCGCCCTTGCCCGCTCCGTAGGCCGCGTTGGCCGGCATGCCGATCAAACCCGCACGGGAGACGATATTCACGATCCGACCCCAACGTTTGACCATCATGTGCGGCACCGCATGGCGCGTGCAGAAGAAGGTCCCCTTCACGTGGCTGTCGCAGATCCGCTCGAAAAGCGCCGGATCGAGCTCCCAGATCGGCGTCGCGATGTTGACGCCCGCATTGTTGACAAGGATGTCGACTCCGCCAAAAGAATCGAGTGCCGTCTGGACAATGCGCCCCGCGCTCTCCCACTCCGCCACCGAATCGCGATTCGCGACCGCGCGCCCACCCGCCTCGCGGATCTCCTTCGCCACCGCCTCGGCCGGCGCGGAGTCGGCTCCGAGGCCATCGAGCGCCGCGCCGAGATCATTGACGACGACGTTCGCGCCCATCTGCGCGAGCAGGAGCGCCGTCGCGCGTCCGATGCCGCGGCCAGCGCCGGTCACGATGGCGGTTCGGCCAGAGAGGGTGGGAGTCATGGCGAGGTCTCCTTGCGTGTTCAAGCCGGTGCGTTGACGGGCAGCTTCAGCTCGTCGACCGAGCCGGCGCCGTCGACCGAGATCACCTGCCCCGAGATGTGGCGCGCGGCGGGTGATACCAGGAAGAGCACGCAGAGGGCGATGTCCTGGCCGTGGCTCATGACGCCCATCGGATTCGTCGGACGCGACTCGCCCTGCTGAACGGCATCGGCGAAGCGCTTCATACCCTCGGTGTTGCCCGTCGCACCCGGGTTCACGCCGTTCACACGGATGCCGTGGGGGCCCCATTCGACGGCGCAGGTCCGCGTCAACGAGAGGACGCCGGTCTTCGCGGCGGCGACGTGGGCCTGCCAGGAGACGCCGCGCAGCTCGAAGGCCGCAGCGATGTTGACGATGTTCCCGCCGCGCTCGCGCATCGCCAGCTCGAACACCGCCTTCGAGCAGTTGTACGTGCCCAATAAATCGATGTCGATCACCGACTTGAATCCGTTGTACGAGATCTTCGAGATCGGCGCCGGGAAGTTGCCGGCCGCGTTGTTGACGAGGATGTCGAGGCGGCCGTAGTGGCCGAGGATGCCCTTCGTCACGCGCTCGACCTCGTCGGGCTTTCGCACGTCGAAGGAGTCGACCAGGACCTCGATGCCTTCGCGGCGAAGCTCGGCGGCCGCTTCCACGCAGACTTCGCGACGGCGCGACGCGATCGCGACGCGCGCGCCGTGGCGGCCGAGCACGCGGGCAATCTCTTTGCCGATGCCGGTGCCGCCGCCGGTCACGAAGGCGACCTGGCCTTTCAGGAATTCGGGCGCGAAGACGTCGACGGGCTCGCTGATGTTCATGCAAGCGGACATTACAGCGCGAGCAGAGTCCTGACCCAGAGTGCCATCAAGATCAACGAGCCCAGCGTGAAGACCGCGAAGCGCACGGGGATCACGTTCTTCGTCGCCTGGACGAGCGAGTGGACGAGGCGAAGCGCGACGTAGGCCCAGGCGAGACCGACGTTCGTCGGGTCGCCGGCGCCCGCGAGCTCTCCGGTGAGGGCTACGGCGTAGAAGATCGTGGGCTGCTCATGGAGATGGTTATAGTTGTCGGCGACCCGCGCGATCTCGGGCGGGAGTACGAGGGGGGCACCCGTCCGTGAGAGCTCCGCCATGTCGACCCGGGCCTTCTGGAGCGCCGGAATCCGGGTCGCGTACAGCCAGAACCACATCACGAAGGTCCAGCCCACCAGGGCGAGTACGGGCAAGAGCATCCCATGTTCGAACACGAGCGGACCTCCACTGGACTCGCGAGGCGTCCCGCCCGTCTGTGCCCCGAAATCGGAGCGCGCTCGGACCGGATCGTCGCGGGTCGAGGGGACAGCATACGAAGCTCTCCCCGCCGGGCAAAGTCGTCCGCTCGGCCGAAATCCGATCGACCTTCGAGCGCTCGCGCCGCGGCCTGGCCGGAATCGGCCCCGACGACCGAGATTTCTGGTCCGGATCGCCCACGCAGCACGATTCCCTGCACGACAGTACGATCGAACCGCACAACGGACCCACGGGAGAACCAGCATGTTGAATCGAAAACCGATATCGCTCTTCGCGATCCTGGCGATTTATCTGGGACTCCTCGCCGGAGCGGCCCGCGCCGAGGGGGTCGTGGGAACCGGGACGCCGGTCAGCTGCACCGACGCGGCCCTCGCGACGGCGCTTGCCGGCGGCGGTCTCGTCACCTTCAGCTGCGGGGCCGGGACCGTCGTGATCCCCGTCAACACCCACGTGATCGACGTCGGCGAGTCGGTGATCGTTGACGGCGCGAACCGGATCGTGCTCGACGGCGGCGACGCGCTCCAGCACTTTTAGGTGCTCGACGGCGCGAGTCTCCACGTCCGCAAGATCGAGCTTGCGAACGGCTGCTTCTTCGCCGGCGGGGCGCTCTATCGCTTCAGCGCGAGTCCCGTGACGGCGAAGAACACGATCTTCGCGCTCAGCCTCGAGCCCGGTTCGATCACGTCGCAGCTCAACTGCGACGGCTCCCACCCGCTGATCTCGAATGGCAACAATCTCTCGAGCGACAACAACTGCAACCTCAATCTGGCGAGCGACCGGCCGGCCACCGATCCCCTGCTCGGCCCGATCGCGGACAATGGAGGGCCGACCCAGACCATTCTGCCCCTCGCCGGCAGTCAGGCGATCGATACCGGCTCGAACACGGGCTGTCCGGCCACGGATCAGCGCGGGGGTGTGCGCCCGCGCAACGGAGGCAGCGGTTTCGCGATCTGCGATATCGGGGCTGTCGAGGTGCCGGAGCCGGCGGGTGCGGTCGCCCTGGCTGTGGGCGTGATGGCTCTCGCCGGTCTCGCTCGACCCACGCGCCGCGCGTAGGCCGTGGGCGGCCGGCCGGGGGGGCGGGGTTCAGCTCGGTCGGTGTGAGGCGAAGACCTGGATGCCGCCGTCGCCGAAGGACATCACGTCGTAGGGCTGATGGCGCGACGGGTCCGGATGCTCCATGCCCGGGGAGCCGAGCGGCATATCGGGCACGGCCAATCCCTTGACCGCCGGGCGATCCGTCAGCAGGCGCTCGATGTCCGACGCGGGGACATGCCCCTCGATCACGTAGCCGTCGACGAGCGCGGTATGACAGGAAACGAGCTCGGCCGGGACACCGTTCTCGGTCTTGATGCTCGCGAGATCCGGCAGATCCTTCACCTCGACGTGGAAGCCCGCCGCCTCGAGGTGCTCGACCCAATTCTTGCAGCAGCCGCAGGTCGGGGTCTTGAAGACCTGGACCGTCGCCGTGTTCCCCGCCGTATTCCGGCAGCCGCCCGAGATCGCCGCAAGGAGGCCGAGGGCCAGGACTGTGATCGTGAAATCGAATCCGCGACGGAACCGTTGCATGCTGGAACCTCCAACGGACCGACGAATGCGCGATCCGTTCGGCCACTCTACCGCCGCGCGCGATGCGAGGCGAATCGATCAGGCGGCCCAATGAAAACGGCGCCGTTCCCCGCGATTGTGAGGAACGGCGCCGTTCGATGCGCACGGCCGGCGTCGATGCCGACGCGTCCGGTCGTTCGCTGGACTAATTCTGCTTGGCACGTCCGGCGTAGGAGAGCCCTGCGAGGCCCAGCGCCATCAGCGTCGCTGTGGCCGGCTCCGGAATCGGGTTCGGGATGCGTCCCTCGAGCACCGAGCTGCCGATACCGTTCGCGTATCCTCGCCCGCCCCGTGTCGCCGAGGCCACTTTGATCCCGTTGGCCTTGATCGCGAAATCCTGGCCGTAGAACAGGCCCACGGTCAGGTCCTGCGTTTCGTGGGTCAGGGTGAACGTCACGGTCGTCCCGGACTTGGCGGAGAATCCGATGCCCAGATCACACGGACACGCCGTACCCGAGCCGCTTTTTCCGCGGCCCTTCTTGCTCTTGCCGATGTCGTTCGCGTCGAAATGGAACGACTTCTCGTCTCTACCGACGACGGACAGGCCGGCGAGGAGGCTCTCGTCGGCTACCTGGGCCAGGAAGCCGCGCACGTTGCCTTTGATGGCGTCGAGGTTCAACGTGATCACGAGATTGCCCGGGTCGATCGCGTCGTCGATCGTGATCGATCCCGTGACCGGTTTGCCCTTTATCGAATTTGCAGGGGCCGAGACTGTCGCCGCGCCCGCAGACGTCGCAAGGCCGAACAGCAGGGCAGAGGAGAAAAGCAGGCTCGAAAGCTTGGATCGGCTCGAAAACAACATGGACAACTACTCCGATTACGCGCCCTCGATGACGCGTGGCCGATTGAGATGGAGAGCGAAGCTGGACGCTCTCCTTGTGCGTTCATGTGGTCGGGGAGTGGCGGAAATCGCAGGATTTCTTCCCGAGCTCGAAATCCGGAAGAAGCCGGAGTGCTGACGCCGTGTAAGAACGATGTAGGGGCTACGCAGGGGGGGTACGCAGGCGTCATGCGGGGCCGGACCGGCAGGCTTGGGGGACGGCGGACTGGGTGGGTGGCGGCGGTGGCCGCCCGGCGGGTCCGTGTCGCCATTCGTCCCGGGTCGCGCCAACTTCCACTCCGCCGAGCCGCGCCTCCTGCGCTGCTCGCGACGCAGCGGGAGCTGGCAGACATGCGGCGATTCGACGGCAAGGTGGCTTTCGTGACCGGGGCAGCAGCGGGGATCGGCCGGGCGACGGCACTTCGCCTGGCCTCCGAGGGGGCGTCCCTCTACGTGATCGATCTCGCGCTCGACGGCCTCGAGGAGACGGCGAAGCAATGCGAGGAGCTCTGCGCCGAGGTGGCCTATGCGCGCTGCGACGTGACGCGCGAGGCCGAGGTGCGCGCGAATGTGCAGGCCTGTGTCGATCGGTTCGGACGTCTCGACGCCCTCTGCAACATCGCCGGCATCATCCTGCTCCAGCATTTCGAGAAGCTCACGGTCGAGCAGTTCCGGCGCGTGCTCGAGGTGAATCTGGTCGGAACCTTCATGTTATGCCAGGCGGCGCTGCCGCATCTGCTCGCGACCCGCGGCGCGATCGTCAATACGTCTTCGACCTCGGCGCTCGCCGGGCTGCCCTACGGCTCGGCCTACGGCACGAGCAAGGGCGGCGTGAGCGCGCTGACGCGCACGTTGGCGGTCGAATTCGGGAAGCAGGGGCTGCGCTGCAACGCGGTCAACCCGGGCTCGATCCAGACGGCGATGTCGGGAGACGGCATCCTGCCCGAGAACGCCGACATGCGGCTCATGGCGCGCACCATGTCGATCTCGAAGCCGAAGGGCCCGGAGGTCGTTGCCGCGGTGATCGCGATGCTCGCCAGTGACGACGGGATCCACATCAACGGCGAGGAGATCCGCGTCGACGGCGGAACGCTCGCCTAGAAGACCCGAAGCAGCAGGGTGGCGAGGATCGTGGCGCCACCGAGTGCCCAGCCCGCGCGGGCGCGCGGCGATGTCGTCTCGAGCCAGAACTGGAACAGCCGCGCCTGCATCGAGCCCTTGCTCTCGTTGAGGTGAGGGAAGGGCTCGTTCGGTACCGGAACACCCAGGAATGCGCAGAGCGGTTCCCAGCCCTGCTTGACGTCGAACACGAGCAGGCGATCGGCCGGGACCGTCGCGATCACCTCCTCATTGTGGCGCAGGAACTCGGCGATATTCGAATCGCGCTCGATCCGGCCCTGCATCTGGCCGTCTCGGATCAGGACGTCGATGATGTCGATCGCACGCCGGATGCGCGGAACGACTCGCGCGATCGCGCGCATCAGACCAAGGCCCTCGAAGAGAGTCTGCCAGGGGACGAACCAGCGCTCGGGATCGCGCACGTTCAGGATCACCTTCGCGTCCGGGAAGGCCTCCACGAGCTCCTTGTAGTAGAGGCAGGTCGGGTGGTCCATGCAGGCGCGATAGCGTGCGAGGAGCTGCTTCCACTCGATGGGCGAAGGCCTGCCAGCCTGCAATGCCCGGGCGTGCTCCGACCAGAGCTCGAGATGGCCGTCGTTGTAGCCGGGACGCGACATCAGGATTTCGCGCATGTGGTAGCAGGGGCCGAAGCGAAGGATCTCGAGCGCCGCCTTCATGCTGACGGTCCCGGTGCGGCCGAAGCCGGCGCCGAT
>JANNQH010000479.1:0-21224 GCA_031400655.1 Deltaproteobacteria bacterium
CTCCGGGATCATGATCTTCGCCATCACGAGCCCGGCCGGCGCCGAGAGCAGGCTCGCGACGACGAGATGCCCCGCATAACCCGGTCCGAGGATCAGCGAGTAGGCGACGAGCACCGTGCCCGCGATCGTCGACATGCCGACCGTCATGAACGAGAAGAGCTCCGAGCGCGTCATGCGCGCGAGATAGGGCCGCACGACGAGCCCCGTCTCCGTCATCCCGAGGAAGATGTTGGCGACCGCGGCCAGCGCTTCGGCGCCCGACACGTTCATCGTCCGCGCGAAGATGCGTGCCGTCACCCGCACGAGCGGCTGGACCCAGCCGAGGTAATAGAGCGTGGCGAAGAGCGAGCCGACGACGACGATGATCGGCAGCACGCCGAGGGCGAAGGTCTGGTCGACGTCGAGCAGGCCCCCGAACAGGAAGCGTGCGCCCGCCTCACTCACGTCGATCAACAGGGCGATCGGGCCCTCCACGACCACGAAGAAGACCTTTCCGAGCGGCGTTCCGAGCAGGATGCCCGCGAGCACCAGCTGGAGCGCCATGCCATTGCGGACCATGCGGCGATCGATCGCCGCACGGTCGCTCGAGGCGATCCACGCGAGCCCGAGCAGGACGAACAGCCCGACGGCCGAGAGCGCCCGCAGCCCCAGGTCGTTCATGCACGGCTCCCGTCGGGCGCGGTGCGCCCGTCGAAGGCGGTGATCAGCTCGCCCGCCGCGCGCTCGGGATCGGCGGCCGCCGCGATCGCCGAGATGACCGCCACGCCGGCGACGCCGAGGGCTCGCAGCGCGGCGAGGTCGCGCGCCTCGATGCCGCCGATCGCAACGAGGGGTCGCGGAGCGGCGGCGCGGACCGCCTCGGCGACGGCTTCGAGACCCCGGGCCGAGAAAGGCGAGTCCTTCGAGCGGGTGCCGAAGACGGGGCCGTAGGCGACGTAGTCGACGTCCTCGTCGCGGGCGGCTGCGAGCTGCTCGGGCGTATGGGTCGAGCGTCCGACGGCGAGCTTCGCGCGGGCGGCGGCGGGCAATGCCGAAGGCGGCAGGTCGTCCTGGCCGAGGTGGACGGCATCGGCTTCCGCGAGGAGCGCCAGATCGAAGCGATCGTTCACGACGAAGCGGCTGCCCACCGCCCGCGTCAGCGCCCGGATCTCCCGCGCCCACGCGAGACAGGTCAGGTCGCCCGCATGTTTGGCGCGCAGCTGCACCACCGGGACGCGCGCGCGGCAGGCCGCTCGCGCCTGCTCGACCGGGTCGCGCCCCCAGCGCGGATCGTCGTCGACCAGTACGTGGAGTCCGCGGTAGGCGTCCCCCCGTTTTGCGCTCCCGACAGACGACGGCGCGCGCCGGCTCACGAGCGGTTCGGGAGCTCGATGCGCAGGTCGGTGATCTTCTTGCGCAGGGTGTTGCGGTTGATGCCGAGCACGGCGGCGGCCCGGATCTGATTGCCCTGGGTGCGCTCGAGCACGACCTCGAGCAGCGGCCGTTCGACGCGCTGCTGGATCCGGTGGTAGATGTCGCTCTGGTTGCCGCCTTCGTCGAAGAGCCGCTCGACCTCCTTCACGACGAGCTCTTCGAGGCTCGTCTCGCGGGTCGCCGAATCGACGCTGCGGGTCAGGAAGTCGAAGGCCGAGGGCGCCAGCACGTCCCCGGACGAGAGCACGAGGGCGCGTTTGATGGCGTTTTCGAGCTCGCGCACGTTGCCGGGCCAGTTGTGCCGCTCGAGCCGCTCGATCGTCGTGTCGGGCAGGGACATCGGCCCCTCCGCGAGCTCGGGCGCATAACGCTCGACGAAATGCAGCGCCAGCGTCCGCACGTCCTCGATCCGGTCGCGCAGCGGTGGCAGCGACAGCGGCACGACGCGCAGCCGGTAGAGCAGGTCCTCGCGGAACGTTCCTTCACGCACGCGATCGTCGAGGTCGCGGTGGGTCGCGGCGATGATGCGGACGTCGACGATCTCGGCGCTGCGGCCGCCGACCGGCGTGACTTCGCCCGATTGAAGTACGCGCAGGAGCTTCGCCTGCAGATCGATCGGCATATCGCCGATCTCGTCGAGGAAGAGTGTGCCGCCGCCCGCTTCCCGGAAGCGGCCGGCGCGGGAGTTCGTGGCACCGGTGAAGGCGCCGCGCTCGTGGCCGAAGAGCTCGCTCTCGAGCAGCTCTCGGGGAATTGCCGCGGCGTTGACGGCGATGAAGGGACCCTCGGCGCGGGGGCTCGCGGCGTGGATGGCGTGGGCGACGAGCTCCTTGCCGGTGCCGCTCTCGCCGGTGATCAGGACGGGTACGTTGCGGGGCGCGACCTTGCCGACGGTCTTGAAGATCTCGAGCAGGGCGGAGCTCGAGCCGACCAGGCGATCGCCGCCCGGGGCGACGGAGCGGCCGACGGCTCGCCGGAGCGTGCGCACCTCGTCCTTCAACGCCCGGGTCGCGAGCGCCTTCTCCGAAAGGGCCTTCACCGCGGCCAGCGCGAAGGGCTTCACGAGATAGTCGAGGGCGCCGGCCTTCATCGACTCGACGGCATTCTCGAGCAGGTTCTGCGCCGTGATCAGGACGATCGCGACGTCGTTGCCGGCGGCCCGGCTCTGCTTCAGCACCTCGAGGCCCGTCATGCCGGGCATACGGATGTCGACGAAGGCCAGATCGAAGCGCTCGAGCTGGAGCGCGCGCAGCGCAGCGTCCCCGTCGTCGACCGCCTTCACGTCGTGGCCGAGGCTTTCGAGGGTTTCCTGGAGCACGAAGCGGATCGACGGCTCGTCGTCGGCGACGAGCACGCGCATGCGGTCGTGAGGCAGCGTCATGAGCGGGCCTCCTGGGCGGGCGTTTCCTGGCCGGATGCCTCCTGGTGGGAGTAGGGATGGAGCGGGAGATCGACGTCGACGCGCGTGCCTTCTCCAACGACCGATTCGATGCGCAGGCGCCCGCCATGGCGCCGCACCCAGTGGCGGCTGACCGAGAGGCCGAGGCCCGTGCCCTTCGTCTTCGTCGTGAAGAAGGGCGTCGACAGGCGGTGCAGGGTGCCTTCAGCGATGCCGGGGCCCTCGTCCTGGACGCGGATCCGGATCGTCGGCTGCGCCCGGCCGTCGTGGCCGACGAGGCGGTGCTCGAGGGTCATGCCCGTCGAGATGAAGACCCGGCCCGGTTTATCTTCCATCGCTTGCATCGCGTTTCTCACGAGGTTGAGGAAGACCTGCTGCAGCCGCGACTCGTCGGCCTGGAATTCCGGCAGCGACGGATCGTAGCGGCGGACGATCTGGATGCGTTCGTAACCGCGTTCGAGCTGGACCAGGTCGAGGAGCGTATCGAGGAGCTGGTGGATGTTCACGCTCTTGTACTCGAGCCGATCGCCCCGAGCGAACACCATGAGCTCGTCGACCAGGCGCGAGATGCGGTCGACCTCGCCGACGATCAGGCTCGCCGCCCGGCGGCTGCGGTCGTCCTTCGAGCTCATTCCGATCAGCTCGGCGGCGCCGCGGATGCCCCCGAGCGGGTTGCGGACCTCGTGGGCGATGCCGGCGGCGATGTGGCCGTAGGATTCCTGGCGCTCCCGCTCGCTGACCTCCTCGCGCAGGGTTCGCGCAGCGCTGCGGTCTCGCATGGCGATCGCGATGGCGGAGGGGCGGCCCCGCGGCGCGTCGCCGATGTTGGAAACGGCCACGTCGACGGGGATCGAATTCTCGAAGCGCTGCGGAATCTCGAGCTCGTCGTGGATCGAAGCCCGACCCGAGCGCCGCACCCGCTCGACCACCCGGCAGACGGGATGATTCGCGCCGAGCACCTCACCTAACGTCTTGCCCGGCACGACGTCGTGGGCCGCGCCCAGCAGCCGCCGGGCTTCCGGATTCACCATCTCGATCCGGTCCGCGTCGTCTAGGACGACGACCCCTTCGAGCAGCGCGTCAAAGAGGCCCTGGAGGTCGTGGTTCATCGCTTGGCTGTCCGTCGGGCGCTCTTCTGTGGGGAGTCGGTGGGGAGTCCGGTGAATCATCAGTGGGCGAGCAATCTAGCCGGGCCCCCCCTCGCCGCAAACGCCTTTTGGACGAGGGAGGACCGACCGGGGCCGCTTTGGCGAGCCGACCGGGCTGCCCTCGGCCCGGTCGACGGACTACCGTAGGGCAGATCCGAAGAACAGGTGGATGGCAGGCATGCGAGAAGGACTCTCCGTAGCGGAAGCGCAGTCGGTGGTGCTCGAGGCGACGGGCGTCCTCGGGTCCGAGACGATCTCGGCCTGGGACGCCGCGGGTCGGGTCCTGACGGAATCCGTGCGGGCGACCCGCCGGCACCCGCCCGCCGATTGCTCGGCGATGGACGGTTATGCCGTCCGGCGCGCCGATCTGCTGGGCGCGAGCGAGGCGCACCCGATCGCCTTGCCCGTCGTCTTCGAGGTCCCGGCCGGCGGCCAGGCCCTGCGCCGGATCGAGGCCGGCGAAGCCGCCCGCATCTTCACCGGCGCGCCGCTCCCTCCCGGCAGCGACGCGATCGTGCGCCAGGAGGACACCCGCGCGGAGAACGGCCGTGTCGAGATCCGGGTCGAGCCCGACGAGCGCGAGCACGTGCGCGATGCGGGCGAGGATTTCCAGGTCGGCGACCTGCTGATCGAGGCGGGGACCGTGTTAGGGGCGGCTCATCTGGGCGTGCTCGCTTCGATCGGGCGATCGATCGTGGCGGTCCATCAGCAGCCGACCGTCGCGATCCTCTCGGGCGGCGACGAGCTCGTCGAGCCGGATCGCGTGGTGGACGACGGGCGCATCGTGTCTTCGAATTCCTACACGCTGGCGGCCCAGTGTCGCGAGGTGGGTGCGCGGCCGGTCTATCTCGGGATCGCCGGGGACACGCCCGCGGCGATCGAGGCGCGGCTTCGGGCGGGGCTCCGGGCCGACGTGATCGTGAGCTCGGCGGGGGTTTCGGTCGGCGACCACGACCATGTTCGGGCGGTGCTCGAGAAGCTCGGCTGTCGGTTGCTTTTCTGGGGCGTGTATATGAAGCCCGGCTATCCGCTTGTTTTCGGCGTGATCGAGGCGACGGGGACGCTGGTCTTCGGGCTGCCCGGCAATCCCGTCTCGACGGCCGTCACCTTCGAGCAGTTCGTCCGCCCTGCGCTCCGCAAGCTGATGGGCCACCGCCAGCTCTACCGCCCGGTCGTGAAGGCGCGCCTCTCGGAGCGGATGAAGAAGGGCCGCGGCCGGATGCATTTCGTGCGCGTGGGCCTCAGCCGCGAAGGCGGGGAGATCGTGGCGACGCCGACGCTGAACCAGAGCTCGGGGGTGCTGACCTCGCTCGTGCGCGGGCAGGGGCTCGCGATCATTCCCGCGGAGGTGGAGTCGATGGCGGCGGGCAGCGAGGTCGACGTCCAGATCATCGACACCGGATTCTTCGATCGGACCGAGCGGGGCTTCTGACCGCGATGGAGACCGCGATGGCGGCGAGCCGGATCGCGAACGTGACGGCGGCGGTCCTGGTCGGGCTCGGGCAGGGCGCGCGTTCGTCGAGTGAGCTCGCCGATCGGATGGCGGCGCTCTTCGAGGACACGCTCTGGATCGGCGATCCGCCGCCGGACGGGGCGCCCGGGCGCTTCGTGTCGGTGGCGAGCGCGCAGCGGGATCCGGTCGCGGGCGTGGCCGCGGCGATCGAAGCTGCCCGGGGTGAGCGCGTGATCGTGGTCGCTGAGGTGCAGTCCGCGCGGGTGGGCGCCGAGCTGCTGCTGGCCCTCGTTGCCTGGCCCGAGCGGGCCGTCGTGATGGTCGGCGAGGCAGAGAAGTCCATTCCCGTCTGCGCGATCTATCGCCGCGAGGATCTGCTCGAGCGCGCCCGCAACCTGCTCGCGAGCCCTTCCTCGCCGACTTCGCTCGAGACCTTCCTCTCCGGGCTCGAGGTCGAACGCGTGACCCTCGCGCGGCTCGGTCTCGGCTGCGGTCCGCACCCGCTCTTCGCGGGGCGCGAATTGCGTGAGGCCTGCTGAAGCGATGCTCGACCTGCCGCTGCTCCAGCGAATCTCCCTCGTCCGGCGCCCCCGGACCCAGCGCGCGATGGGCTGTCTGCTCGCCCTCAACTATCACTGGCTCCCGGGCGTCGCGATCGAGTTCGAGGACGCCCTGCGCATCCCGCAGACTCCCGTCCTCTTCGCGATGAATCACACGGATCGGTACAACTATTTTCCCTTCCAGTTCAAGCTCTGGCGCCGCTTCGACCGCTTCACCGCCACCTGGGTCAAGGGCAAGTACTACGAGAGCGCCCTGCTCGCCCGCTTCATGGAGAGCATGCTGCAGCTCCCCACCGTCTCGCGCGGGTATCTCATCGCGAGGGATTTTCTGGCCGCCATCGGAAGGGTGCCCACCGAATCCGAGTACACGTTGCTGCGCGAGGCCGTCGACGCCCGGGCGCAGGGGCAGACCGGCGCGTTGCCGGCTCCGCCGCAGGTCCCCGCTGAGCTCTACCGCGGTGGCCGCAATCCGTTGGGTGTCCACTTCGACGAGCGGGCTGGCGACTACGCCGACTACATCAGCCTGCTCTTCCACGCGCTGATGGCCCGCTTCGTCGAGCTCAATCAGGAAGCCATTGCGATCGGCCTCGATCTCCTCGTGTTTCCGCAGGGCACCCGCTCGCGGCGCCTGCTCCCCGCCCACGACGGCATCGCCCAGATGGCGCTCCACCTGCGCATCCCGATCGTCCCAGTCGGCTGCAACGGCGCCGACCAGGTTTACCCTGGCGCTTCTCCGATCGGCCACCGTGGCCGCATCGTCTACCGGATCGGTGAGCCGATCGAGTACGAATCGCTGCGCGGGTTTCACATCACCGAGCCGTATGCGCCGTTCTCGTCGGAGGCGGAGCGGAAATACTCGCGGCAGTTCGACGGGGTCGCCGAGCTCGTGACCGATCGCATCGACGCGCTGCTCGATCCCGACTATCAGCGGGCGCGCGAGGAGGAGTCGGGCGGCGCCCCCCGGAGCGTCGAGCGCTTCGTCTGAGGGTCCGGGCTCACGCTTTGGCGTGCGCGCGGATCCGCCCGAGCTCGCGCGTGGTGTGCACGCCGGGAACGAGATCGAGACGGACGACGCGGCCGCCCCAGCCCCGGACTTCCGCGCCGCCGATGATCTCGTCGAGCGCCCAGTCTCCGCCCTTGGCGAGGACGTCCGGTCGTAGCCGCTCGATCAGAAGCAGAGGCGTGTCGGCGCCGAACCCGACGACCCAATCGACACAGGCAAGTCCCGCGACGAGCTCCATCCGCTGTGCCGCCCGGCGGACCGGCCGCCCCGCGCCCTTCGCCCTGCGTACGCTCGCATCGGAGTTCACGGCCACGATCAAACGATCGCCGAGGCCGCGGGCCTGCTCGAGGCTGCGCAGATGTCCGAGATGGAGGAGATCGAAGCAGCCGTTGGTGAAGACGATCCGCTCGCCGGCCCGGCGCGCGCGGGCTATGCGGCGGGCGAGGGCATCGAGGCCGAGGATCTTGTCCTTTGCGCGCGCGGGCTTCATGGCTTCTCGTCGGTCTCGGGGTTCGGCTGCTTCTTCTCCGGCGCCTCTCGTTCGAACAGATACTGCAGCACCCGCATCGGGGCCTTGATCGCGCTTGGGACTGCCGTCAGGAAGCTGGCGAGCGGCAGCGCCTCGATCTCGGGCTCCTTGATCGCACCGTTGACCTTGAAATAGGCGCCGATCAGCCCTCTTTCGGAGCCCGGGAGCAGCGAACGCAGGATCGGGACATTGGACAGGATCTGGTTCGGGGCGCGGAAGAGGAAGATGCCGACGATCGCGCGAATGTCGACGGGGCGGGCGTTCGTGTCGATGCGCGCCCGGGCGTAGACCCGCAGCGGTCCTTCGATCTTGAAGTCCTGGGAGTCGAGCGAGCCGTGCTCGAAGCCGATCGTCGCCGACATCGACTCGTATCCGATCTCGTGCTCGTTCGCGAAAGGGTTGTAGCCCTCGGTCGCGCGGGTGAGGCGAAGCAGCAGGGGAACGCCGAGGGCGACCCGACCGTTCGAGGCCTCCGCGCTGATCTTGCCGTCGAGCTCCGCCACGAAGGAGGTGTCAGGTCGGACGCGGCCGGCGAGCGATCCCGTCGCTCCGAGCCCGCCGGTGGCCAGGTTCGGGGGGATTGCGATGAACTCGGAGAGCGATTCGAAGCGGCCGTCGGTGAGCGCGAAAGAGAGGTCGAGGCCGATCGTGTCGGGATCTTCGAGGCCAATGCTGCCGCGGGTCTCGATCGTGCCCTGGGGCGCCAGGGCGATCTCGACCTCGCGGGCGACGAGAGCCGTGTCATCGAGGCGGAAGAATCCCTTCGCCCGGGCAAAGGGCAGCCGGGGGCGCGGCCGGAACTCGATCTCGATCTCGCCCTCGCCCCAGCGCGATGTGGGCCAGGCGGCCTGCGAGGCGGTCGCGCGCTCCGCCGACAGCGAGCTCGCGGCGGGATCGGGTGGCGCGGTCGAAGTCGGCGGGGCGGTGAAGCTGAGCTTCGCGGTCACCTTGCCGTCGTCGGGCTCGCTCGACCAGACGACTTCGCCCGTGACGCTCGCGCCCCCGAGAATTCCCTCGCGTACGTTGATCTGGACCCCGTGCCGGACCGGCTCGACCAACACCCGCGCGTCGCGCAGCGGCCAGCGAAGCAGCGGGTGTTCGAGGCGTTCGATTGCGAGACCGATCGCCTTGACCGGCGGCAGCGCATTCGGATCTCGGGGCCGCAGGATCCGGGCGAGCGGGCCGAGGCCGGGAATCGGCGGTGGGATGGCGGTGATCCGCTGCGCATTCCGGCTGGTGCGCACGAGCTGGGAGACGCCGTCGATCTCGAGATCCATCTGCGGCAGCGGCTTTCCCCGAAAATTCGCGCGGCCGCCGCGCAGCACGAGCTTGTCGCCGAGCCATTCGACCTCGCCCGCGAGATCCTCGATGTCCTCAGGAGAGCCCGCCCCGATGTTCACCTGATCAAACGCGCCCGCCAGCAGGAATCCCTCGGGCAGCTCCCGCTCGGGTCCGCGCCAGAGCGCTTGCCACTTCCGCAACTCCGCCGTCCCCGACGCCTCGATCCGCTCGATCCGCCCGCTCTCGACGCGCTCGACCAGGCGCGCGATCGAGCGCGCGGCCTCGAACTCGTCTTCGAGGGGATCGACGAGCGTACGGATGTCCGCGAACTCCACGCCCTGCAGACGCGTTTCGAGCTTGGCGCCCGAGGCCGGTCGCAGCGGCCGCTCGACAGTCGCCTCGAAATCGCTCCGGATGCGATTTCCGCCGAGCTTGCCTTCGCGCACGCGCACCTGCTTGCGATCGATTTCGAGCCGCACGCCGAAGTCGAGCGCCTCGTAGCCGATCTGGCGCTTCGAGCGGGGCAGCACGAGCGAGGCATCGCCGACCTTCGACTGGAGCGAGAGCTGGTGGATACCCGTCGCGCCACGCGTTGCCTGGAGGTTCGCGGACCAGCGACCCGAAAGTCCATTCAAGAGCGGCAGCGAGGGCACTCGCTGGCGTGCCGCCGTGAGCGAAACGCCTTCCCACGAGAGATCCCAGACGAAGGGCTGGTCCTCTTCGCGGCGCACACCGAACCGGATCGGGAACGGCGAGTTGAGCCCGTCGACGACGATCGCGTTGACTGCGAGCGAGCCCGCGTCGGAGAGCCGATCGCGCAGGACCAGGATCTCGAGGAATTCGAGGCGGAGCGGCGGCTCGTCGGGCGGACGCGTGCGGTCGACCAGGCTCACGGTCCCGTCGTGGAGCTCGATACGGCTCGCGAAGCCGAAGCGGTTGGCCGCTCGCTGGGCGGCGGGCTCGAGGGCTTCGACCGCCCGGACCAGGCCTTCGCCGTAGATGTCGTCCGGCTCGACGCGCTCTTCCGCGTCCCAGCCGGGGAGACCGAGGGCGGGGAAGCCGCCATCGGCGGCCCGCTCGATCCGCAGGCTCGGTCCTTCGAGCACGAGGCTGCTGAGGGCGATCCGTCCGATCAGAAGCGAGGGGATGTCGATCCAGGCGACGACGCGGCCGGCGCGCAGGAGCGGCTCGCTCGTCGCGTCGGCCGTCGGATGAATCCTGAGGTTGCGCACCGAAAGGCGTAGGCCGCGTTCGATCCGGAGCTCGAGGTTGGCGAGGGTCACCGCCCGCTCGAGCCGGCGGGAGAGCTGGCTCTCGATCTCCTGGTGGAGGAGGCGGCCTGCGGTGCCGGACCAGACGAGGTAGCCCGCGAGCGCAGCCAGGAGCAGGACGCCCGTCAGGAACAGGCGCAGCCAGCTAAGACGCACCCGGTGCCCCCCGAAAAAGTGCTGCCCACCCTAGCAGAGGCCGGCGTTCCGACCGTCTCGTTCGCGCCCGATATTCCCCTCGAATTGCCGGCGCACGGACCTTCTTTTCACGTCACGGGCCCCTCACGCATGCGCGCGTGAGGCACGCATCCCGCCGCCTTGTAGCGCTTCTTCTGCGCGGGCAGGTGGTGCGCGAAAGAGCTGACCAAGATCGCTCCAACTTCATGATTCGGCTCAAGAAAGACACAGGGATCGACGAATCCCAATTCGGTTCGAGGGCAGTACTCCGGGAGCGATTCCCGGAGCATCGGATGAATGGGGGTGTGATTTTGATGGGACAGATGGAAGCAGGCGAGCCGCTGGTGCCGAACCGCGTCCGCGAGCTGCGTGAGAACAAGCTGATGACGCAGGCCCAGCTCGCTCGCAAGGCGAAGGTGGCGCTGCGCACGATCCACAGCGTCGAAAAGGGCATGAACTGCCGCATGGACACCAAGCGCAAGATCCTGTTGGCGCTCGGCATGTCCTTCGAAGAGAAGGACCAGGTCTTTCCGCCGGCCCACCGGCCGATGACCTTCCCGACCGCGCACTGAGCGCGCGATCGGGACGGGACGCCGCCCAGTCGGGCGCGTCCCGCACGACGGGATGCGCCCGGGCCCCCGGCCCGGGCGCATTCAGTTGCTAACTTGGGGCGACCGGACGACGCGTACTCGCGCTCGGGGAGGTTGCCCATCACCGATCGAATCTCGCTGCTTGCCGACGTCGCCGAGATCGTCTCCCGCTCCCACGATCTCGAGGAGACGCTGGCCAACGTCACCGAGCTCGTGGCCAAGCGCCTCGATGCGGACGTCTGCTCGATCTACACGATCGACGCCGAGCAACAGAAGCTGATCCTCGCCTCCACCATCGGCCTCGACACCGACGCCGTGGGCACCGTCGAGATGCCGATCGGCGAGGGACTCGTCGGCCTCGCGGCCCTGCGCGGCGAGCCGATCGCGATCGAGCACGCCCGCGAGCATCCGAGCTACCGCTATTTCCCCGAGACCGGAGAGGAGCGCTTCACATCGCTGCTCGCGGCGCCGCTCGTCGTCCAGAGCGCGGTGATCGGGGTGATCGTGATCCAGACGGTCGAGCCGCGGCGCTTCGAGGAGGCGGACGTCGAGCTGCTGCAGACGTGCGCCTCGTTGCTCGCGCCGGTCGTCGTGAACGCGCAGCTGCTCGATCTGATGTCTTCCGGGGAAGACCATCGCGGCCACATCGTGGCGCGTATCGCGGATGCCGGCGATCGGCGCACGCGGGGCGGCGTGCGGCGCGGTCAGCGACAGGACAAGAACGTCACGCTGCGCGGCCTCGCGACGGCCCGCGGTGTCGCGATCGGCCCGATCTTCCGGATGGATCGCCAGGTCGACCTCGATAAGATCGAGTACGTGGCGGCCGCCGACGTCGCGAAGGAGCATGCGGACTTCGAGGCCGCAATGAACGAGGCCCGGCGCGAGATCTCGGAGATGCGCGACGTCGTGCGCGACCGCTTCGGCCCGGAGTTCGCCGCCGTCTTCCACACCCAGATCCAGATCCTCGAGGACAAGGGCTTCGTCCAGAACGTGAGCCAGGCGATCGACGAGACCGGGAGCGCCCGCGACGCCCTGCGAAAGGTGCTCGACACCTATCGCGAGACCTTCGAGCGGATCGAGGATCCGTATTTTCGGGAGCGTGGGACCGACATGGCCGACGTGGGCCAACGGGTGATGCAGCGCCTGCTCGGGGTCCGCGATCATCTCGAGCCGATGCAGCGCGGCTCGGTGGTCGTCGTCGAGCAGCTGCTGCCGGCGATCTTCGCCCAGCTCGAGATGGACAAGGTCGCCGCGATCGTCGCCGAGCACGGCGGTCTCACCTCCCACGGCGTGATCTTCGCGCGCACCCTCGAGATTCCCGCCGTGACGGGCGCGACCGGGCTTCTATTGCTCGCGCGCAGCGGCGAGCGCGCGATCGTCGACGGCGCGACCGGCACGATCTACCTCTCCCCCGACGACGCCCTGACCCGTGAGTTCGAGCAGGCGCAGCACCGCCACGAGGTCGCCGTCGAGCACCTCGACGCGCTCCGCGAGCGCCCCGCAGAGACCCTCGACGGCCGCCGCATCAAGCTCTCCGCCAACGCGGGCCTGCTCGCCGACCTGCGCCTCGTCGACAAACACGGCGCCGAGGGCGTCGGCCTGTTTCGAACCGAGCTCCTGGCCCTCGCGCACCGCGGCTTCCCGAGCGAAGAAGAGCAGCAACAGCTCTACCAGCGCGTCGTCGAGTTCCTCGAGCCGCGCACGGTCACGATCCGCACCCTCGACCTTGGCGGCGACAAGGGCATTCCCAACATCGGCCTCGACGACGAGGAGAATCCCCAGCTCGGCTGCCGCTCGATCCGCCTCACGCTCAAGAATCCGCGCGCCTTCCGGGCGCAGCTGCGAGCGATCCTGCGCGCGAGCACGCTCGGCAACATGCGCTTATTGCTTCCGATGATCGGGAGCCTGCACGAGCTGCGGGCGGCGAAGGCGGTGATCGACCAGGTCCGCCGCGAGCTCGAGGCCGAGGGCAGTCCCTTCGATCAGTCGCTGCAGATCGGGATCATGATCGAGGTGCCCTCGGCGGCTCTGACCGCAAGCGTGCTCGCGGCGGAATGCGATTTCTTCAGCATCGGAACCAACGACCTCACCCAGTACACCCTCGCCGTCGATCGCGGCAACGAGCACGTCGCGCATCTGTACGACGCGCTGCATCCGGCGGTGCTGCAGCTGATCCACATGACGGTGCGGGCGGCGGGCGAGGCGGGGATTCCGGTCTCGGTCTGCGGTGAGATGGCGACGAACCCGCTCGCGGTGCCGATCCTGATCGGACTCGGCCTGTCGGAGCTCTCGGGGACGCCGGCCGCGATCCCGGTTGTGAAGGAGATCGTGCGGGCTCTCGATACGGCGCTCGTCGAGGAGGATGCACGCTCGGCGCTGCGCGCGCGGACCGCCTCGGAAGTCCACGCGATCGCCGCAGCGCGGCTGCGCGCTTCGGGGCTTGTCGAACACCCCGATATCGGCGGCTGGCTCACGCAGCTGCTCGAGAATATTCCGGCGCCGCGCTAGACCTGACGAGCGACCGTCGTGGTAGGCAACCGCAAAGGGGCGCGCGCCCGTCATCCAAAAATACTGCAATCGCCATTTGGTCGAATTTCCGCGACATCACGGGCTGTGATCGAGGGATCGCCGAGCTGCGACCAACCCGCGCGCATCAATTCTGTTCCGAACGATACGCATCCTGATAGACTGGCATTTGCCGGATCGTTCCCGAATTCAAATCGATCGTTCGCGCGCCTGCTGATGGGATCGCATTGATGTCGGAAGTTGTTTCGCGGGTTCTCTACTCCTTGGACCCTGCGCTCAAGCAGGCGGGAAGCAGTCTGGACGAGCTGCTGCTCGAGCATGCTCTCTCCCCGAGAGCAATCCGGGCCTTTCCCGGCAGTCGGATCCCTTGGAACACCTTCGCCGAGATCCTGGAAGACGCCGGCGAGCGATTGGGCGGGCAGCGCGCCCTCGAAGACGTCGGGGCGAATAGTCTGATCTGGAACTGGCCGATTCTCGTCGCGCTCGCGTCGCGTTACGTCACGCCCGCCAAGGCGTTCCAGCTCGGCGTGAAATGGTTCTGTCCGGTGATCTTCAGGGGCGTTCGCGGGTATCTGGAGGAGATCCCTGGAGGCCTCGTCGAGACGGTCGTGATCCCCCCGGATCGCCGCGACTCGCGCGAGTTCTTCTCGCTCTGCCTGGGCGTGATGCGCCAGTTTCCCGCAGTCATCGGATGGGAGACGACAGAGCTCGAGTTCGCCCATTTCGACCATCGGGGCGTGTATCGAATGCAGTTCGAGCGGTCGCGTACGCGGAAACGCGTCCCTCCGGCCGCGCACCGCGGGGCGGATCCCAATCGAGATCTGGAGGAGCTCTCGATTCTCCGGCTCGATTCTGAATTTCCCTCCGTGCCCGATCCGCCTTCGAGCCTGGTGGGCGGTCCGGTCGCGGAGCGGACCCGGTCGTTACTTCGGCAAGACGAATTTGGAATGGCGCTGACGGCCGCGGAGGCAGCGCATCGACTCGCAACGAGTGATCGAAGTCTGGCGCGAAGGCTCGCGTTGGAGAGGACGTCGTTCCGCGCTCTCCGGGACGAGGTCCGGCGCGAGATCGCGATGGAACGCATTCAGGGCGGCGCTCCGATCTCCGAGATCGCTCACCGCCTTGGATTCGCCGACGCCCCGTCGTTTCATCGCGCATTCCGACGCTGGACTGGAAGATCCCCGGGTCGCTATCGGCAGGAGGTCGAATCGGCTCTCTCTCTCTCTCTCTCTCTCTCTTGGCGTGAAAAGACAAGACTTTGGCTTGGCAAGTCAATTCGAGCCGAGCCGCCCGCCTCTATCCTGCAAGCTCGACGAAGTCGATCGGAAGGTTGATGGGCGCACCGCAACGCAGAGCGGTTCTTCTCCTCGATCATGCCGGGGTGCCTTGCGCAGCTCATACTCGAGGAGAGCGAATGATGCGAAAGTTGATCGCTTGGATTGTTTTCGCGATTGGACTCGCCCTGGGCGCGCCCACAGAACCAGCCTACGCCTATCCCTGCTTTTATGTTTGGAAAGTGGGCCCCAACGGTGCCCCATGTTCGAATAACCCTAACCCACCTTACTTTAGCAAAGGGCAACTCTACATCTGGGGCTTTGAGTGCAGAACGGGTAATGCGGCCGGTCCGCCCGGCTGTGATTCGTCCTACCTGGAATATGCAGATCTCGCGGTGGTCAACGCGTGCCGCACGCCCAACACAGTACAAGGACCGTTTCTTTTCAGCGAGTGCGGGGCTGACAAGGCTGAGCCGAATGAATGCAAGGTGGGCGGAGGGACGAGCGACGGACGCAGAGATGGTTCCGGACATGTCGGTGACCCGGTCGACCTCACGACGGGCTCGCTTTCGCTCGACCCTGTAGATGTAGATCTCGGGCGAGGCCTTCGCTTCGCGCGTCACTACGCGAGCAACTCGGCGCAGTCGGCACCGATGGGGAAAAAATGGTCGCATAGCCTTGATTGGAAGGTCACTCGAAACACGGCAGGAACCTATCCAGTCGTCATGGTGAAAGAACCGCTGCGTGCGCCGATTCCTTTCCTTTTGATCGGGACAACCTACGCGACGAGCAGCTTGGATGGTGGGTCCCTCACGATCGATGGGAGCGGAGTCGTCCACTACACGAGCAGTACAGGGACAGAGGCTGATTTTAGTTCGCAAGACAAAGTCACCCAGATCCGCAATCCCGGTGAGCTTCCGATTGCCGTGACGTATGGGACCAACTCGGCCACCTTCACAAAAGGCTCGCAATCGCTGGTCATCTCGGCCAACTCCGGAGGTCGCGTCTCGGGTCTGAGTGCGAACGGCGAGACCTGGTCGTACGCGTACAACAGCAGCAATTTCCTCACGACAGTCATCGGTCCCGATCCTTCGACCGCCAGCCCGTCCGACACGACGACGTGGACCTATGTCTACACGACGACTGCATCCGGTCTCCTGACGCGAATCGATCGAACGACGAGTCTGGGTACGACGACGCTCGGGACGTGGGCGTACAATGCCCAGAGCCGCGTGAGCTCGGCGGACGAGCAGGCGCTCGAGCAGCCCTTGCTCATGTCGTACTCGACGCCCCAGACAGGGATCTTTCGCGCGACAGTCAATAACTCGTCGAGCGAGTTTCTGGCACTCTTTGACAGTCGGAGCAGTTCGACAATCGACAAGGGAGTTGTTACGTCGGTCACCAATCCGACAGGGCCCGCGGCTCCTGTGCCGGGCGGGGCAGGCGTGCCTGTTCCCTTCGTCGCCTCGACAACAAGCAACTCGAACAGTCCGCTGACGAAGACGCGAACGGACAAGAATGGGAACATCACTCTCTACGAAAACTACGACGGCGATGGTCGCCCGGGGCGAACGATCAAGGGATGGGTCGACGGGCCGACGAGTCCAGGCGTCTTCTCGCCCGAAGACACCTTCGCATCGCTCGAGGAGATGGTTTGGCATCCGATCCTTCAGGAGCCGCTGACCGAGTACTCCCCGTCGGTTCTTCCGGGCGGGGGAACGCGCACGACGATCCACGACTATGACGATCCTGCCGCTCCTGGGGACAACCCTCTCCTGCCCAACGAGGCTCCGACGGCGCGTGTCTACTCCCGAACCGACCAGGGGTACACGCTGGACGGCTCCGGGTCTGTCGTTCTGGCCGCCCATAAGGCGACCTTCACCTATGACAGCCTCGGCCACGCGACGAGCGAGAGCGGCCCTCGCCCCGAGAATTTCATAGAGCACCTCTACGACCCGACGAGTGGCTATCGAACGGCGACGCGTCGCTATCTCAACGGGCCGAGCTCCTCCTACCTCGAGACCACTTTCTCGAATTTCGATTCGCTGGGGAACCCCCAGACGATCACCGACGCGAACTCGCAATCGACACTCTACACATACGACACGCTCGGCCGGGTGAAGACGGTGACGCCTCCGTTCACGGGCGCGAGCTCGACGATCACGTTCACGTATGACATCGACGGCAACCTGACGCGCATCGACTTCCCGCCGGACTCGTTCGCGCAGGCGTACTTCCTTCGGTTCGGCTACGACACCAAGAACCGCCTCACCTTCCTCGCCGACGCCGCGGGCAACGCGATCGTCTACGAGCGCACTGGCGGGCGCGTCACGCGGGAAGGGCTCTACGGCGGCTTCGTCAGCCTCGCGAGCCGCGGCACGCTCGCGGGCGATTCGACCTTCAGCTACGACGCGGCCGGCCGCCTGCTCAAAGCCTTCAACCCGCTCTTTGCAGGGAACACCGTCTTCACCCAGTACGGCTCCGACCCGAACAGCAACCCGACGAGCATCACCGACGAGAACGGCAAGCAGGACACGCGCCTCTACGACGCCCTCGATCGACTGAATCAGGTGTCCCAGGTGCGCGGAGGGACCACCTACGTGACGCAATTCGGCTACGACCTCCAGGGCCGCGTGAAGCTCGTCACGGACCCGGCGGGCAAGGCGACCGATCACCAGCACGACGATTTTGGCCGGCTCGTGAAGGTGACGTCACCGAATACGGGCGTGACGCTCTACCTCTACGACGCTGCGGGGAACCTGACCACGAAGACCGAGAACTTCGCCGGCACCCCGCGGACGACGAGCTACGCCTACGACGGCCTCGATCGCCTCGCGCTCGTCGACTTCCCGACCGACGCGGACTGGGTGTTCAGCTACGACGCCAGCTCCGCGCTCAATCAGAAGGGCCGTCTCGCGTCCGTGAGCAATGGCATCGTGACGACCGATCGCGAATACACGGCCCGCGGCGATCTGGCGCTCGAGCGCACCACGATCGGCGGAGCGAGTTACGCGATCCAATACGGTTACGACGCGGGCGGGAACCTCACCGCCGTGCAGGCCCCGAGCGGGGTGACGGCGAGCTACGCCTTCTCCGGCGGGCGCCCCAAGACGCTGACCGTCACCGCGGGCGCCGATCAACAGGTGGTGCGCAACATCGACTTCGCGCCGCTCGGCGGCCGCACGCGGGCGGAGTTCCCGCCGTACAACAGCGGCACTGGCCTCAACACCGTCATCAGTGCACGCACCTACAACCTGCGCGGCCAGGCGGCGACGCTGCAAGTCACCTCTCCCTCGGCCACCGTGCTCGATCAGAGCTTCGACTACGCCTACACCGCTGGCGGCGCCGGCCCCGTCGATCCGGGACCGAACCTTGATCGCGTCATCGATAACCGCGACGCGAACGAGAGTCGTTTCTACTTCTATGACGCGCTCGATCGGCTCTGGAAGTCAACGACGCTCGCAGGCGTTCCGCTCTATACATACGGCTACGACGCGAACGGCAATCGCACGCAGGAGATCATGTCCGGAGGTACCACGAACACTGCGTACGAGGCTACGACCGATCGCATCGCGCAGGCAACGGGCGCCAACGCGAAGTCCTACGCGCACGACGTCTACGGCAGCCGCATCTGGGCTGGTCCGAGCGGATTCGCGGGCTTGCCGTCCCACGTCTATAACGAGCTGAACCGTCTGGTCGAGGTGCGTGACTCAACAACCCAGGCTGTGCTTGGGCAGTACATCTACGACGCTTTCGGGCGGCGCGTCAGTAAGATCACCACGAGCGGGACGACGTTGTTCTTCTACGATGCGTCGGGAAAGCTTGTCGAGGAGCGCAGCCTCGCAACAGCGCCTCAAACCGTGCGCGACTATGTGTGGGTCGAGGACGAGCCGGCGGGCACGGTCGACTCCGGTCCGCAGCTGACGAAGTTCTCGTGGGTCCACACAGATCGGCTCGGAACGCCGCTTGCGGTGACGAGCTCCCCGACGACGGGCAACGCACAGACGGTTTGGCGCGCGAGCTATTCGCCGTTCGGGCTCGCCACGGTGAACCAGGATCCGGATGGGGACACACAGCAGTTTTTACTCGACCTGCGTTTCCCGGGGCAGCGGTGGGATGCGGAGAGCGGGCTCCATCAGAATCGGATTCGCGACTACTCCCCCGCCGACGGGAGATACTTGGAATTTGACGCGATCGGAATCTCAGGCGGCTTTAACCCCTATGCGTATGCCCTAGGCAATCCGATCCGATTTACGGATCCCTTCGGCCTCGAGACGCCTTCGGTAATGGGCCCTCCGGTCCCTCAGCCGGACCCTGGCCATCTCGCCGCAGACCAAGCGCTTCGCGATGCCTACGAGCAAATGGATGACCTTAATCTGAAAGGCGCGGATCAATTCTTTCATTGTCTGGGTGCGTGCCGAGCTAAGAAGGCTTCGGGAGACCCTGACTATGTTAGAAATCGATTGAATGCGAAGGAGTATTTGCGCGACTACCCCCTCGGTAGGATGGGGTACTACGGAGACCGCGGGCCTCTATCGCACCGCGAGATGATGGACGACATCGCGGAGGATCAAGCGGCAAATGAGCGCGGTCTCAGCTGCCCGGCCAATGAGGATTGCCGCGATCGATGCGCGGCGATTGTTGAAGCTATGGACAAGTATCCGAAGAGTCGAGACGTCCTTCGTAAGCTCGTCCCGAGTCTTTGAGGGTAGACTAGAATGCTTTTCCGTATCGGCGCGGCCTTCGGCGTCCTGTTGGCGCTCCTGGCGGCTTATGTCTTCTTTCTCTGGTTGTCACTTCCTCCGGAACGGGTTTCGACGTACGCGACCTACGACGAAGCTGAGACTGGGGACGAGCTTACTGACCACTGGATTCCGGAATTTCTACCGGGATCGGCTAAGGGCATCAGAGTCAGGCGCGGGGTAGATCCGAGCTTCATGTCGCTCGAGTTCACCTTTTCGCCCTCCGACAAGGCGAGTCTCACCTCGACCTTTCTGGTGGTTACAGATCCAGAAGAACGGGCGCGTGTTGTTCGACGCTTGCGCTACGCGAACTGGGAGACTCCACCACCCGCGAAGGTCGAGGTATTCGTCAAGAAAACAAACCCTGATGGCAGACGGAGTACATTCATCCTCCTTATCGATTCGTTGGGATCACATGCGTGGTATTCGGAGGATTGACATGAAATCCTCCCCGCGCCGTCGACCCCGGTGCGAGAGGGGGGCTGACGGAGTCCATCTCATCGTTCTTTCGAGAGAGAGAGAGAGGCGATTTCTACTCTTTCGCGTGGTACGGAGCGGGCGACTACGTCACCCGCCCGTGGCGATTCTGGTGTCTCCAGATCGGACGCGGGGGCAAATCGGAACCAGGCGGCGGTATGCGACCGGGGCTTTGATCGACGAATACGCGGCGCTGGCGCAGGAGAGGCTTTCATAATTGAGCTGTTTCTTGAGTGCGAAGGGAATTCGATTTGCCGGAGCGTTGATAGTCGTTCCGTTGCTTCTTGGTTTGTGGGCATTCTGGATCGAGCCTGCAAGCCTCCGACGCCAAGAATACTCGGTATCGCTTCCGACCTGGCCGCTTGAGTGCGCGAATTTCCGCGTGGCTGTCCTCGGAGACCTTCATGTCGGATCGCCTTTCAATGGGATGTCGAAGCTCGATGAGATCATCGGCCTGACGCAGGCCGCGGCTCCCGATCTGATACTCCTCGCAGGCGATTTCGTGATTCACGGAGTTGTCGGAGGGCGATTCGAGCCCCCCGAAGCGATCGCGCAGGCGCTCGGGCGGCTGCGAGCGCCCGCTGGAGTTTACGCGGTACTCGGCAACCACGATTGGTGGCTCGATGCGGCCCGACTACGCAAGGCGTTTGAGGCAGCCTCCATCCCGGATCTTGAGGATCGCGCGACGCTAATTTCTCACGAAGGCTGCCGTTTCTGGCTCGCGGGCGTGAGCGACTGGACGGAAGGCGCTCACGACGTCGATCGGGCCCTCGAGGCCGTTCCGCCCGCCGCTCCCGTTATTGTTTTCACTCACAATCCGGATGTATTCCCGGATATCCCATCGAGCGTCACTCTGACGATCGCCGCTCATACCCATGGCGGCCAGGTCTACCTCCCCGGCGTGGGTCGACCGATCGTACCCTCGATCTATGGCGAGCGATTCGCGATCGGCCATATCGTCGAAGAGGAGCGTCATCTCTTCGTAAGCCCGGGCCTCGGGACGAGCATTCTTCCTGTGCGCTTCCTCGTGCCGCCGGAGATCTCCGTCCTCACGCTCCATTCGGCAGGATTGGCCGGCCCGGTGAAAATGGATCCAGTCTCTGAGTGGGTCTCGAGTCGTCAGGGACCGCGTCGATCGCCAATCCCCAAGTGGGCCTCAGCCGCACGCTGAAGTGCCGCGAGCTGTGCCGCGACTTCAGCCGCGAGCTAAGGCTTTTTGTGCTTTTCGCAGATAACAACGATCGGTTGTTGCTCTGGCGAATTGCGTTTTATTTTTAATGGGGAATCTTTCAGGCTGATTTTGGGTCTGATGATTTCCATCAAAAAGTAATTGATGGGAAATGCTTCCAATCCCGTCTGTCTGCAATAATTGGTATTTTCGATT
>JANNQH010000480.1:0-20355 GCA_031400655.1 Deltaproteobacteria bacterium
CGGCATCAGCGGCGCGAGCGACGAGAGCGATTCGAGCACCGCGACCAGCGCCGTCCACTCGAATTCCTGTCGCACCGCCACGATGACCGGCACCCCGCTCGCATCGACACCCACCGCATCGACCACGTCGAGCTCGGCGCCGGGAGTCGGCCAGGCCCGCACGCTCCGCAGCTCGCTGCCCGCCGCGAGCTGGGCCACCACGCGGCCCCGCAGCCCGTCTTCGCCGTCGCGCACCTTGTGGTCGTTGAGCCTCCGGCGCAGCTGTCCCTCGAGTCCATCGAGAGCGCCCGCCAGATCGGCTGCCGAGAGCGGCGTCGAATAACGTCCGCCGACCTGCGTCTCGAGCACCGCGTTGTCGCCGTCGGTCCGGATCTCGGCCACCCGACGCGCGAGCACGACGAGCTCGAGCCGATCGATCCCGACGCGCACACAGCCGCCGTGTTTGGCCGCAAGCCCCTCGAGCGAAGCCGCTGCGCGCGTGAACGCCGCCCGCGCCTCGCTCGAGCCCATGCGCGCCGCCAGCTGGGCGGCGCTGGTCGCGAGCAGCCGCGGAATCCGCTCGCTCTCGACCACCGAGCCCGAATCCGCGAGCCGCACGGCCGCGATCGGCTCGACGGAATACGGTGTCTGGCCCACCCAGTCGAGCAGCTGACGCGTCGCCATCGGCCAATGCGGCGCCACGACGAAGAGCGAGCCCGTGAAGGGCACGCTGCTCGAAGCCTGCTGCGCTGCCGCGAGGCCACCGACCAGGGCCTCTGATGCCGAAGTGGGTGAGAAGGCGACGATCGCCGCGCTGCCGTCCTGGAGCGTCGCCCGGGCGAGGGCCACGAGCGTGCCCGGGACGTCGGAATCGAGCCAGGGCTCGAACGCCGTGGTCGGAATCAAACCTTCCGACAGGATCCGGGGCCACCACTGACTACCATCGATCGAGCTGCGCTGGCCGTCTCCCAGACCCCGCCGCTTGCGCGCGAATCTCCGCATCATTTTTCGTCGTTCTCCGCCGTCTTGATCGCTTCGAGTTTCTTGACCGACTCCAGGAAGGGGCCAAACAAGGCCTCCACCCTCGCACCGGCGAGCGCGCGATTCACGTTCGCGCCCTGCGCCCCCAGGAGCTCGTTCGACACTGCGAGCAGGGCGCGCGCCCGATCCGGGTCCTCGCGCTGCCACTCGATCCACGCCCATTCTGAAAGCTGTTCCGCCAGCCCCACCGAACTCATCTCGGCGGCGAGCTCGCCTGCCACTTCTGCGAGCCAGGCGGCGATCGCCGACGCACGCACGTCGCCAACGAGCTCACCGATCGCCTTCTGAGCCCGTTCCATCCGCTCGCCGACCCAGGCCGTGGCCGGCGGCCACGGTCCGATGCGACCGCTGCGAATCGCCTCTTCCACGACCGCGACACTTCCGGCCGCGTCCGCCGAGCTGCCGAGCGCTTCGCGCGCCCGCTCTCCCGGTGTCGCCTGCTTCTCGACCGACTCGGAAAAGAGCCGGCTTCGCCACTCGACGAAGAAGGTCGGGAGCGCCCGATCGGCGGGCTGTACGAGGCTCGCGCGCCGGACGAGGGAGCAGAGCGCGTCGTGATCCACCTCGAAGAGGCGCTGATTCGTGCCCGCCACCAGGCTTTTCAAGAACCCGCGCAGCTTGCTCCGGCCCGCGTTGTAGAGCTTGAAATCGAGGATGCCCCGCGCCGGGTCGAAGCGGATCTCGAACAGCCGCGCGCCGCCGGCCGGGTGGCTGTCGACGAGGTAGCCCATGCGGGTCCCGCGGAAATCGGGGGCCGAGACGTGGGCCGCTTGCCAGCGGTCGCTCGCCGCTCCCACACGCCGCGCCGCGGGGACCTGCGCCCGAGTCTCGGGCTCCGCGACTGCTACGCCCTGGGCGCGCAGCCGGTGGAGCGAACGTCGAAGCAGCTTGCGCCCCGCCTTCGGAATCTCGCTCTCGGGCACAGCGATGAGGACCGAAGCACCTTCCTCGAGCTCACCCCACGCCTCGAGAAGCTCCTCGGCGGCGGCCTCGTCCTTCGCCAGAATCCAGGCGAGCACACGGGCGGCGTCCCTCGGACTCAGCAGTTCGAGCAGGCGGCGCGGGTCTCCGTTTGCGGGTCGGATCTGATCTGCGAGATCGGACAGCTCGCTGGCTGCGCGTTCTAGACACTCCGGTAGGCTCATCCATCCTTCTCGATCCCCGCTCGGCGCACGGCGCGAGCGGGTGCAGCCGGCCTTCAGATCGGGGCGTGGGGATCGAACAGCTTTCGGTGTTCGTCCATCGCGAATCGATCGGTCATGCCGGCGATGTAGTCCGCGACGGCCCTCGGCTCCCCTTCCCGGGCGAAGCGTGCTCGCACGTCCGTCGGAAGGAGACTCGGGTCGTCCCGGTAGGTTCGAAACAGATCCCCCACGATCCACTCCGCCTTGCGCACGCGGCGCAGGACGTCCGGATGGCGGTAGAAATTCTCGGACAGGAAGCTCTTGAGCTCGCGCTTGCCCTGATCGAGCTCGGGCGAGAATCCGACAGTCTGGCCGGCGTCTTGTCCGACCCTACCCTGACCTGCCTTACCCTGACCCGCCCTACGTTGGCGCAGATCGGCGAGCGACGCCGGGGAATTCTCCGCGAGCCGCCGGCTCGTCTCCTCGATCAGGTCGCTGATCAGGGCGTCGCCGAGGGCGCCGATCGTCCGCGCCCGGCCGACGGCCTCGGGCATGTCGAGGTGGCGCTCCGCCCGCGCGGCCCGGGCGGACTTCCAGAGCGAGATCGATTCGAGCATCTCGATCGCCACGACCCGCGACCGCAGGCCGTCGTCGAGGTCGTGGTGGATATAGGCGATCTCATCGGCGTGGTCGGCGACCTGGGCCTCGAGGGTGCGCTCGGGATGGACGGGGGGCAGCGGGAGCGGGTGCTCCCAATCGGCACCGTGCTTCAGGATTCCCTCGCGCGTCTCCTGGGTGAGATTAAGGCCGCTGAAATCCGGGTAGCGATTCTCGAGCAGGTCGACCACGCGCAGGCTCTGGCGGTTGTGGTCGAAGCCGCCGTGCCCCTCCATGCAGCGGTCGAGGACGGCTTCGCCGGCGTGGCCGAAGGGCGTGTGGCCGAGGTCGTGGGCGAGCGTGATCGCTTCGGCGAGATCTTCGTTGAGATACAGGGCCCGGGCGATCGTGCGGGCAATCTGGGCGGCCTCGATCGTATGGGTCAAACGGTTCCGGTAGTGGTCGTTCTCCAGGTAGACGAAGACCTGGGTCTTGAACTCGAGGCGGCGAAAGGCGCGGGCGTGGACGATCCGGTCGCGGTCGCGCTGGAAGGCGGTGCGGTAGGCGTGCTCGGGCTCGGGCACGAGGCGGCCTGCGGAGTCGCCCGCATGCGCAGCAAAGGGCGCGAGTCGTTCGCGCTCCTCCTGCTCATAGCGCTCACGCGTGCGAAAGCGAAAACCGGTCACGAGCCTTTCCTATTCCTCGCCCTGCGCGGTCTGCCGCAGAAAATCCCGCATCGCTTCGCGCGACTCGGCGTCGATCTCTTCCTCGGGCGGGGCGTTCGTCGCGGCTCCGTTCGCAACGGCCCCATCTGGCCCGTCACCTCGCGGCCCGTCACCCCGTGCAAAGGACACCGGTCGCGGCCGACCGGCTGGGCTCATCAGCATGTGGAAAGCGGTCGCCGCGGCGACGAGCGCCGTCCCGATGACGACCCAGCGTGCTGCGCCCATTGCTCGCCTGCTCCCTTCCTATCCATCGCCCGGAGCCATCGCCCGGAGCCGCCGCTCGGACCCTCCGCCCGGATAGAGGGCCTCACGAACCGGCGCTCGGCGAGCCGACGTCGTCGACCCGATCGGGGCACCCGCCCGCGCGGCCGCGGGTCTCGATTCCGAAACAATTCGAGGGTTTGCGTGACCCGAGCGAGCCCGGTGCCGAGAGTTCGACAGCCGCAAAGCCCTGGGGGATCGAAGTGGCGAAGGCTACGACCGGGTCCGATCCGTGTCAACCGGAGAACGGCCGGTCACCAGCCCGATCCGCCGAGTCGCTAGCATGCCCAGCATGTCGATCCTGCAACCGATCCACGAACGCCTGCTCCTCGGTCCCGGCCCCTCGAACGCCCACGCGAGCGTCCTCGAGGCCATGAGCCGGCCGCTCCTCGGCCACCTCGACCCGGAGTTCCTGGCCCTGGTCGACCGCGTGAAAGACGGCCTGCGCACCGTCTTCGCGACCGCGAATCCGATGACGCTGCCGATCTCGGCGACCGGCAGCGCGGGCATGGAGGCTGCACTCGTCAACCTGCTCGAGCGGGGTGATCGGATCGTCGTCGGCGTGAACGGCGTGTTCGGTGGCCGCATGGCGGAGGTCGCGCGCCGAGCGGGCGCCGAGGTGACGGCCGTCGAAGCGCGCTGGGGGACGGCGCTCGACCCGAACGCGATGGCCGATGCGATCTCGCGCGTGCGACCGCGCGTCGTGTCGTTCGTCCACGCAGAAACGTCGACGGGCGTCTGCCAACCGGTCGAGGAGATCGCGCGCGCGGCCCGCGACGCCGGCGCGCTCGTCGTGCTCGACTGTGTCACGTCGCTCGGCGGACGGCCCGTTCTGCTCGACGCCTGGGGCATCGACGCCGCCTACAGCGGAACCCAGAAATGTCTCTCCTGCTCACCGGGCCTCTCGCCGGTCTCGTTCTCGGAGCGGGCCCTCGAGCGCGTCAAGAGCCGGACGTCGCCGGTGCAGAGCTGGTATCTCGATCTATCGCTGCTCGCGAGCTATTTCGCCGGCGCGAAGCGCGTCTACCACCACACCGCCCCCATCAGCGCGATCTACGGCCTCGCCGCCGGACTCGACCGTGTGCTCGAAGAGGGACTCCCGGCGCGCTTCGCGCGGCATGCGGCGGCCGGCAAGCGATTGGTCGCCGGGCTCGAGCCGCTCGGCTTCGAGCCGCTCGTCGCCGAGGCGGATCGGCTCCCGATGCTGACTTCCGTGCGGCTGCCCGCGCGTGTGCGCGAGCAGGGCGAGGCCGCTCTGCGCACCCGGCTGCTCGAGGACTTCGGGATCGAGGTGGGCGGTGGTCTAGGCCCCCTGGCCGGCGAGATCTGGCGCATCGGCCTGATGGGCGAAAACGCCCGACCGGAGGTCGTCGACCGCCTGCTCGAAGCGCTGCGCAAGCTCCTCGGCTAGTCGCCCCGGGCCGCGCTCGCCCCGAGAAATCGGCGCCTAATGCGGTGCGCTCTTCCCCTTCAGCTGCTGCTCGAACAGCGCGACGGTCTTGCTCCAGGCGTCTTTCGCGGAGGGCGCGTGGTAGCTCGCGCGCTGGTCGCAGTGGAAGCCGTGGTCCGCGTCGGGATACACCTCCACCGAGTGGTCGACGCCTGCCTTCGCGAGCGCATCGCGGACCGCAGCGACCTGGTCGAGGGGAATCATCGCGTCCTTCCCCCCGAAATAACACTGGATGCGACCGCGGATCTTCGGCGTCCGCGAGATCGTCGACGGCGCGCCGCCGGGGCCCTGCGCCGCCGCGATCCCGCCCCCGTAGTACGACGCGGCCGCCACGATGTCCGTCTCGCAAGCGACGAGATAGGTCATGTGGCCCCCGATACAGAAGCCCATCGCACCGAGCTTCTGGCCTTCGACGTCGGGTCGGCTGCGCAGATAGCTTATGGCGTCCTTCGCGTCCGCGATCATCTGATCGGCCTCGAGCTTCATCAGGTTCCCGATCCCCGTGTTCATCCCCTGCTCGTCGTAACCGAGCTGGACGCCGGGGGCCGTGCGGTGGAAGAAGTCGGGGGCGAGGGCGACATAGCCCTCGGCAGCGATGCGGCGGGTCACGTCGCGGATGTGGTCGTTCACGCCGAAGATCTCCATGAAGACGATCACGGCGGGCGCTCGCCCGGGCGTCTCGGGGCGCGCCAGGTAGGCCCCCATCTTCGCGCCCTTCGAGGTGGTGATCTGGATGTCTTCTGTCTTCACGCCCATGTCTGCTTCCTTTCGTCTCGCGTCTAGATTGCGCCCGGGTTCGCCCCGAGCTTGCGTCAACCGGACCGGCCCTGACAACCGGCTAGCCCGCGTGAAGCCGAACCCACTCGCAGGGCCGCGCCACGATCTCGGCCTCGATCCGCGCAAGCTCGTTCGTCCTCGCTTCGCGCACACTCCGCGCCACCAGCTCCCCCGCCAGCTCGAGATAGCTGCCGTGATGACGGGCTTCGCTGGCGAGCAGGCTCTGATAGAGCGCCGCGAGGTCGGGATCCGGCACACCCTCCGCCAGGATCTGGAACCGCTCGCAGCTGCGCGCCTCGATCAGGGCGGAGATCAGCAGCACGTCGAGCAGGCGATCGGGCTCGTCGCGGCGCACGTGGGCGTGGAGCGCCATGCCGTAGGGGCTCGGCTTCAACGTCGCATAGCGAATTCCGCGCCGGTCGAGCTGCGCGAGGACCTGCTGGAAATGCTCGAGCTCCTCGCGGGCCAGCTCGGCCAGCCGTTCCTGCAAGAAGCGGTGGTGGGGATACGAGAACAGAAGCTTGATCGCGGCGCCCGCCGCTTTCTTCTCGCAGTGGGCGTGATCGAGCAGGACGTCGTCGATCGAGGCCCACGCGCGCGGGAGCCAGGCAGGCAGCGTTTCGGAGGCGAGGTGCAGCACGCCGGCCGAGTCTACCAGCGACAACCGGGCGCGCTTGCGGGTCGCGCGCGGGCGCCGCGGCCACCGCTCCTTCGCCGGCGATCAGCGCCGAATCGACCTGCTAGATTGGGCGTCATGCGAATGCGGGCACTGGGCCGGAGCGGTCTGCGAGTCAGTGAGTTGTCCCTCGGCTCCTGGCTGACCCTCGGCTCGAAGGTCGATCGGAACGGCACGGCTCGCCTGGTCCGGCACGCCTTCGAGCTGGGTGTCAATTTATTCGATACCGCCGACGTCTACGCAGAGGGTGAGGCCGAGCGCGCGCTGGGCGACGCGATCTCTTCCCTGCCCCGGCAACAGCTCGTGATCGCGACCAAATGCTTCTTCGCCATGAGCGAGACGCCCAACGACCGCGGCCTCTCGCGCAAGCACATCGTCGAGAGTGTCGAAGGCTCGCTGCGGCGCCTGCAGACCGACTACATCGACCTGCACCAGTGCCACCGCTTCGATCCCGACACGCCGCTGGACGAGACGGTTCGGGCCTACGAGGACCTGATCCGACAGGGGAAGCTCCTCTACTGGGGCGTCTCGCTGTGGGAGGCGGAGCAGATCGGAGCGGGGGTCGCGGTGGCGGACCGCTTCGGCGCCTACCGGCCGATCTCGAATCAACCGAGCTATTCGATCCTCGACCGCGGGATCGAGTCCGCGGTGCTGCCCACAAGCACGCGCGAGGGACTCGGCCAGATCGTCTTCAGTCCTCTCGCCCAGGGCGCACTCACGGGCAAATACGGCGCGGGACGGCGACCCGAGCAGAGCCGCGCGAACGATCCCAAACGAAACTGCTGGATGCAGGACGTATTGAAGGACGACGTCCTCGATCGCATCGACCGCCTGCGACCGATCGCCACCGAGGTCGACTGCTCGCTTGCGCAGCTCGCCCTCGCGTGGTGCTTGCGGGAGCCTGCGGTCGCGAGCGTCCTGGTCGGCGCGACGTCCAGCGAGCAGCTCGACGAGAATGTCGCCGGACTCGACGTCGAGATTCCGGCCGCCAGTCTCGGCCGCATCGACGAGATTTTCCCTGGCCCCGGCGGCCCTCTCGGCGTCCAGCTCGGCGGCCATGGCTGAGCTCCCGCGCCGCAGTGGCAGGCCGGTGATCCGCCTCTACACCCAGGCGGTGAATCCGTTCTCCGAGAAGGTCGCCGCAGCGCTCGCGCTGAAGGGCCTCGCCTTCGAGCGCGTGATCACGGACCAGCCCGAGGAGGTCGCTCGCCTGAGCCCGATCGCGCGGACCCTGCCCGTCCTCGAGATCGATGGTCGGCGCAAGTCCGACTCGCTCGCGATCGTGGCGTGGCTCGACTCGCTCCATCCGGAGCCGCCGCTCTACTCGTCGGATCCGCGGACGGCGGTGGCCCAGAAAAGTCTCGCGGAATGGTCCGACGATTCGTTCCTCTGGTATTGGAATCGCTGGCGCGCGTCGCGCTATCCGCGGCCCGGGGACGAAGAGCCGCCGGACGATTCGCCACTCGCCCGGATCTTGGATCGGGTCGGCCGCAAGCTCGGCCGCAGGCCGCACAGCCGTGCCGACCAGCGCGAGCTCGAGGTGATCGGGGAGCTCCAGGATCGGTTGTCGGACCTGGTGGGCTTTCTGGGGAATCGCCCGTACTTTCACGGCCCCGAGCCGAGTATCGCAGACCTCTCGATCTACTCGATGCTCCACGTTCTACGCGGAGGCGCGATCCCGGGCTGCGCCGAGGCGATTGCCGAACGGCCTACGCTCACGGCCTTCATCGACCGCATGGCAACACGCATTGCTGCCGTCGAAGCCCGCGAAGCGCGCAGCGAAGAGACGGGCTGATCGGCGAACGGCGGCTCCCCTCGCGGATCCCGGTGTCAGATGCGGTAGACCCGCTCCGCATTGCCGCATAGCAGCGCTCGCTGCTCGTGTTCGGAATACCCCGCGACCGACTCCCGGAAGACATGCCACGGCGTGTCGTAGTCGACCATCAGCCGATCGACCGGAAAATTGCTCCCGAACAAACAACGCTCCACACCGAAGCGTTCGAGCGTCTCGTTCACGAGCCGGCGACTCAGGTCGGTGTTCCAGCCCGTCGCCGACATCCCGAGGCCGGAGATCTTGATCGCGACATTCGGGAACGCGGCGAGCGTTGAGAGCCCCTCGCGCCAGATCGCGAGGCCGGCCTCGGAGCGGTCGAAGGGCATCAGCGTGTGGTTCACGATGAATTGCGTATCCGGATGGACCGCGACGAGCTTCGCCGCCTCCCCCGCCTGCCAGGGAAACAGCTGCATGTCGAAGGAAAGAGCGAACTTTCGCAACAACCCGAAATTCGCGAGGAACTGGTCGTCGACGAGCAGATTCTTCCGCTTGTCGAGGGCGTGTCGCGCCTGGGCCGCTTCGGCGCGCGGGTCGTAGTTCAACATCTGGCGGATGCCGCGCATATTTCGATGCTCACAGTGGCCTGCGAGGATTTTCTCGACGGCGCGTTCCGACAGATCAGCGAAGGCCACGATTGCGTGCGGGAACCCGCCGGATTCCGGCCGATCGGCGACTGACTGGAGCCACGCTGTTTCGCGTACCGGATCCGCCTCGTCGTGCTCGGCCTGCACGTGCACGGACTTCACGATCGCCTGGCGCGCGGCGTCCGTGCGAAAATCTGCGACGAGGTAGTCCCGGCAGAGCGACTCGAAATTCGGAAACGGCGGCGGGCCCGCACCCGGCGTCAACCACGGATAGTGATTCGCCTGGAGGTCCCACAAATGATGATGCGCATCGACCGCCGAAAGCAGGGACACGAGCCGCCCTCCCCCGTCAGACAGCGCGAGGGCCCGGCGGCGCGAGGGCCCGCGAGGCCCCCGGTTTCTGGACCGTAGGCCGAGATGAGATCAGCGCCGTCGCAAGACGGCGCGATAGATGGTGTCCCCAACGGGGATCGAACCCGTGTTATCGGCTTGAAAGGCCGACGTCCTAACCGCTAGACGATAGGGACAAACTGGCGCGGCATTATCGCAGAGGTCGCCCGGGTCGCCACCCCGTTCACGATTTTGGCGTTTTTCAATCGAACGGAGCGGGTGGCGGATCGCGCGCGCTGCAACGGAGCGCCGTCGCTAGACTGGCCGGATGTCAGACCGCAGTATCCGTTCCGAACGCGCCCTGAACATCTGGTCGAGCTTCCAGCGCAACGTGAGCCCGCTGGCCCGCGCGGCGGCGATCGTCCCGGCCCCGGAGATCGCGTTCGACGAGATCGGAGGGCTCGCGGCGGCGAAGGACGAGATCCTCACCTACGCCTACGCCCAGACGAGCCCCGAGATCTACGGCCGCTGGGGCACCTTCCCGCCCTCCGCCATGTTGATGATCGGACGCCGCGGCAGCGGCAAGGCGATGCTCGCAGAGGCCCTCGCGGCACGGACCGAGACCGCCTTCGTGCGCGTCGACGTGCCGCGGATCGTGCTCGACGTGATCCATGGTGCCAATAAGATCGGCGAGTTGATCCAGGGCTGGTCCGCGGCCCTCGAAGAGATGCCCCCGGTCACGGTCTTCTTCGACGAGCTCCAGTTTGCAGAGGCCCACGACGTTTCGGCCCATCCCGGTCAGCTGCCGGCCGGGCCGATCATGGATTTCCTGTTCGAGCTGATCGATCGCACGCTGGCTGTGCCCAAAGCCATCGTGCTCGGCGCGACGAGCTTCCCCGACACCCTGCCCCACGCCTTCGTCGCTCCGGGCCGCTTCGAGCGCGTCGTCGAAGTGAATCCGATTTTTCCCGACGACGTGATCGCGGCGCTCGAGATTCACGCCGTCCAGGCCGATGCCCGCGCCGGTCGCGCGCTCTTCGAGAAGATCCACTGGCCTTCGATCGTCGGAAACAGCAGCGAGCCCTCGATCGGCGACTGGGTCCGGATGCTGCACGGCGTGCTGCGACGCAAGGCCCGCCTCGAAGCGGGGGGTGACCAACCCGAAGCGGTTTCGAGCGAAGACTTCTCGCGCGAGATCAGCCGCTTCCGCCAGGCGCACACGCGCATCCACATGGACGGCGGCAACTACCTCTGATGCGTCTGACAGGACGCGGGGATCGCGGCGGCGACCGCGGTGGTTGCACGGGCCTCCCCGTCACGTTGCCCCCGCCGTGCTCGGCCGCTGCCGGCGGGCTGCGGGCCGCTTCCGTGATCCCTCGAAATCCGGAGGAATCCGGCGGCTCGGTGGGTACCGCCTCACGCTTTTCTCACGCGCGGCGGATTGGCGACCGATAGGAGCTAGCACGGGCGGGGAGCGCGTCCGGGGCGACCCGAGCGAACCGGTTACCAACCTCCGCGAACGACGAGCGCGTCAGGGAGCCACGGTGCAAGATCACACCGTCCTATTCGTCGACGACGAAGTCAACATCTTGAAGGCGCTCCAGCGTCTGCTCCGACACGAGCCGATCCAGGTGTTGACGGCGTCGACGCCCGCCGACGCCTTCGAGCTGATCGACCGCTACGAGCCCCAGGTCGTCGTCTCCGACCAGCGCATGCCGCAGATGAGCGGCGTCGATTTCCTCGCCTCCGTGCGCGATCGCCACGGCGACGTCGTCCGCATGATGCTGACGGGCTACACGGACATGACGGTCGCCGTCGAGGCGATCAACAAGGGCGAGATCTACCGGCTGATCACGAAGCCCTGGAACGACGACGAGCTGAAGGCGACGCTCCGCCAGGCCTTCGACCATTTCGATCTGAAAGCCGAGATCAAGCGCCTCAACCAGGTGACGCGCGAGCAGAACTTCAAGCTCCAGGACATGAACAAGAACCTGGAGGAGAAAGTCCGGGACCGGACCAAGCAGCTCGACGGCAAGAACCAGGAGCTGCGCACCGCCTACATCCAGACGATCCGCGCGCTGGCCGAGGCGATCGACGCGAAGGACGCCTACACCCGCGGCCATTCTGAACGGGTCGCGGTGTACTCCTCTCGTCTGGCACGCCAGATGATGCTGCGCAAGGACATGATCGAGCGGGTCTACTTCGCGGGATTGCTCCACGACGTCGGCAAGATCGGGGTTCCCGACGCGATCATCACGAAGCCTGATCGGCTCGACGCCGCCGAGTACGCCGAGATCATGCGCCACCCCGAGATCGGCGCGAAGATCCTCGAGCCCGTCGAGTTCCTGCGCAGCGTCGTGCCCTGCGTGCGCCACCACCACGAGTGGTACGACGGCTGCAGCCGCGGCTACCCCGACCGCCTCGCCGGCGACCAGATCCCGCTGCCCTCGCGCGTGATCGTCGTGGCGGACACGGTCGAGGCGATGACCTCGGACCGGCCCTATCGCAAGGCGCTTCCGCTCGAGGCCGTGACCCGCGAGCTCCACAAGTTCTCCGGGACGCAGTTCGATCCCGTCGTCGTCGACGCCTTCCTGGTCCTGCTCGAGCAGGAAGGCGAGTCCTTCATCTCGAAGGATCAGAAGTTCGACATCTACGCATTCATCGAAGGTTAGTAGCGAAGGCCCCCCGCGTGCGACACGAAACGAATCCCCCCACCCCCTCCTCCGCGAGCGATCCGCTCGCGATGCTGACCGCGCTCGGCTTCGGCCCCGACACGGTGCTGATGAATGATCCGAAGCTCTTCGTCGACGGCCGCTTCCTGGCGTCGCTGCTCGTCGAGCTCGAGGACGAGCTCGGCCCGCGCCACGCGGGACTCGCGCTCTTCCAGATCGGAATGCTCCACGGTCTGCGGGACGCCGCGCGCGCCTGCCGCCGCCACGACGACGACGAACGCAGCGGGCTCGGCCCGATGCCCGACACGACCGCTCTCGTGATGAGCTGCGGCGCCGGCCTGGAAGTCCAGAGCGGCGGAAGCTTCCACCTGACCGGCTGCTGGCCCGAGCGCCATGAAGCCGCTGCGCGTATCTCCCGCCTCGAGCTCGCGAGCGCACCGACCTGCGCGCTCAGCGCGGGCTACACATCCGGCTGGCTCTCGGGCACCCTCGACCGCGCCCTCGTCGCCCGCGAGATCGAATGCTGCGCGGCTGGTGCGCCGGGTTGTCGATTCGAAGTCGGCGAGATGGGGAGCCCGGACTTCGGCTCGGATACCGAGCTCGAGTGGCTGCTCTCCCAGGTTCCCTTCGAAGCGTTCCGCAAGCTGGCACTGCGACCGCCGATCGAACGCCGCGAGCGCCCGGCAGCGGGCACGGCGATCGGCAGCGACGGTCGCTTCGACCGCTCGCAGCCCGTGGTCCACATCTGGGGACCGGTGATGGTACTGCCCTTCACGACCCTCGAAGAAGCGCTCGGGACCGTCGACATGCTAGGCCGAGACCCGGGGATCGGCGAGATTCGCAGCGTCGTCGTCGACCTTCGCGAAAGGCCCCTCGACGAGGGCTTCGGCGCCGCGGCCCTCGAGCAGGTGCTCGAGACGATCGAGTCCTGGAACGCCCAGAGCTTATTGACCGGCGTGTCGGCCGGCTCCGAAGCGGCGATCGCGAGCCTCGAGTCGTCTCATTTGATCGTACGCAAGGACCTGTCGGAGGCGATCGCCACAGCGTTCCAGATCGCCGACGCGCAGCGTTACACCCTCTGAACCAGAAGAACCAGAAGAACCAGAAGCGTCCCGGCGCCATGGGCCGCCCGGACCGCTACGGAATGATCCGCCGATGTCGCTAGCCAGGACGCGCGCTACGCCGGACGAAGGTCTGCTCGACAAGATCAGTGTTCCGGAGCTCCTGGCGAAGGCCTGGAGCGCTCACCGATCGGGACGATTGCGCCTGGCCCGCGCCAAGACCGAGTGCTGGATCCAGGTCGTCGACGGCTCACCCGTCGCCGTCGAATCGAAGGACGAGGGCAATCAGCTGGCCCGAGTGCTCGAGAGCGCGGGCCAGATCCAGCCGGCGGACCGGCGCAAGCTCGAGCAGTTCGCGGTCGAACGGGATTGCAGTCAGGCTTCGGCAGCGCTCGCGCTGAAGCTCGTCGATTCCGCCGCTCTCTATCAGGCGATCCGCGCCGAGGCTCGTCAGCGTATGGCCGAGACCTTCGAATGGCAGTCCGGCGCCTATCAATGGAGCCCGGATCCGGGAAAGACGCCCCCCAACGCGAAGCCCTACGACATCCTCGTCCTGATCCAATCGCAGCTCCCGAAGCGCTGGGGCAGCGAGCGCCTGTTCGCCGCCGTGATGTCGATCTCCCAGTCCTGCGCGGACATCGCACCGCGCCTGCGGCGGGTGGCGGTGAAGCTCGGCGAGGCCGGACCGATCGCCGCGAAGGTCGTGCAACGGCTCGACGGCAGCGTGCCCCTCGGCCGAATCCTCGGCGAGGCCGCTGGCGACCCGCTCGCCGCCGCAACGATCTTCACACTCTGGCACGCGGGCATTCTCCGCGTGGGTGATCCCGGGGTCGTCATCGCTCGGGGATCCGGGCTGGAGTTCGAAGTCGAGGTCGCCCCCGATGCCCGGGCAGCGAGCGCCCGATCTGCCCCGCAGACCGATGAAGCCCGGGGTGTTGCGGCGGAGACCGCGCTCGATCCCGAGACCGAAGGACTCCGCCGCGACATCGAATCCCTCGCTGGAAAGCTCGGCAAGCTCGACCACTACGCGGTCCTCGGCCTCGATCCGCGCGCCCAGATCGGCGAGATCAAAAAGGCCTACTTCAAGGCCGCCAAGCGCTACCACCCGGATGCCCTCGCGCGCAAAGGACTCGCGGGCCTCGAGGAAAAGGCAGCGCGTGTCTTCGGCCGCGTGTCGGAAGCGTTCGAGATCCTCAGCAATCCCGACAAGAAAGCCGCTCACGATCGGGGCGCGAGCGCCGAGCCCGAGATCGACATGGCGCGCCTCGCGCAGGCCGAGACCTCGTACCGAAAGGGCGAGATCCTGATCAAGATGGGCAATTTCCTGGGCGCACTCGAATACCTGCAGCCCGCCGTCGACCTGTGGCCCGACGAGCCCGCCTATCAATCGGCGCTCGGCTGGGCGCTCTACAAGCAGCCGAGCTCGGACCCGGCGCGAGCCCGCATCCCGCTCGAGCGCGCCTACCAGCAAGCGCCGGAGGATGCCGTCACGATGTTCCGCCTCGGCATGGTCCTGCGGGCCCTCGGCGAAACCGAAGCGGCGAACACCCTGATCGCGCGCGCACGCAGCCTAGAATCCTCGCTCACCGGCTGACGTCCGCTCGCATCGCAGCCAGCGCCGCGCGATCCGGCACCGCGAGCAGCTCTCCGCCGTCCCGCAGCCGCGCCGCCCAAGCGGGAAAGCGAAGTCCGAATCCGCTCCCGTCCGCATAGCGAAAGACGAGCCGCGCCTCGCGATCGCCGACCGAGGCGACGAGGGCGGTGCGGCGATTGCCAGCGGCCTCATGTTTCGCGTCGAGACGGAGCAAGGCGAGCAGCCACGCTTCGCCCCCAGGCGTGAGTGCGCGCTCGCCGAGGATCCGTCCCGGCTGGAGCTGATACAGAGCCGCCAGCGTCGGATCCGAGAGCGGCTCGCCCTTCAGCACCGCCCGGCCGATCTCCCGCAGCCGGCTCTCGTCCCGGACGAGCAGCGAGTGGCCCGTGGCGGCATGGCCCGAGAAGCCCAGGGCGTGGGCCAGCTCGTGCAACAGGGCGCCGATCCAGGACTCGTCGCTCGCGCGCTGGATGAGACCCGCCGCATCGACGCCGCTCCGGCGCATGCGGATCTCTGCCCGGCGAACGAGGCCGCGCGGCGCGGGCGTGCCCGCCCCTGCAGCTTCGCTCGAGACGTCGCATTCGACGAGCGTGTCGCCCAGTCCTTCCGGTGCGTCGGCCACCTCGCCCTCGTAGGCGCGAATCTCGATCTCAGCCGGCGACGCCGTCGTGCGTTCGAGCGAAAGGCCCAGGCCCTCGAGCGCATGCGCGAGCGCGGCGAGCGCCGCTGCGCCCACCGGCTCATTCCATCCGGGACCGTCCGCCCGGATGCGAAGCGTCGTCCCCGCCGCAAAACGACAGGCGACGAGGGCGAGCCGCGGCGGAGCCGATCGGTCCTGCTCTTGGACGAGAGCCGGAAACGGAACCATGTCGCCCAGGCGCTGCCCCGCAAGCGAGCGCAGGCCGGGCGTCTCCCGCACGAGCGCAGCGCTGTCCCAGCCGCCGCGGGGCGGCACGCACGCGACAGTGACCGCAAGCAGCGAGACGACCGGGAGCATCGCCGCGAGCCCGAGCCAGAGCTTTAGCCCGCTTCTCATCGACGCGGACCCACCCATTCCACCGCTGGCGGCCGCGGCGCCTCGAAGCCAAACACCCGCGAGTAGAAGTACAGCTCGCCGTCGAGCGCGCTGCGGATGTTCTCGGCTCGGCGAAAGCCGTGCCCCTCGCCTTCGAAGGCCACGTACGCATGCGCGATCCCCCGGCGCGCGAGGGCCTGGACCATGGTCTCCGACTGATTGGGGGGCACGACGCGGTCCTCGAGGCCCTGGAAGAAGATCACGGGACACGTGAGGCGGTCGGCGTGGTGGAGCGGCGAGCGCTCGACATAACGCGCCTGCTCTGCAGGCCAGACCCCGACGAGCCAGTCGGTGTAATGCGATTCGAATTTATGGGTATCACGCACGAGGGCCTCGAGGTCTCCGATGCCGTAATGGCTCGCTCCGGCATGGAAGACGTCGTGGAACGTGAGCGCACACAGGGTCGTGAAGCCACCCGCGCTCCCGCCGGTGATGGCGAGACGCTCGCGATCGACGCGCCCCGCCACGGCGAGCTCGCGCGCGACCGCCACGCAGTCCTCGACGTCGAGAATGCCCCAGGCGCGCGCCAGCTGATCGCGATAGGCGCGTCCATAGCCCGTGGAGCCCGCGTAGTTCACGTCGGCCACCGCGAACCCGCGGCTCGTCCAGAACTGGATGCGGGGATCGAAGGCAGCGGAGGTCGCCGAGGTCGGCCCACCGTGGCTCTTCACGACGAGGGGTGGGCGCTCGCCCGCCGGACCTTCGCATTCGAGGGAGCGAGGGGCGTAGACGAAGGCGTGGGTCGAACGGCCATCCGGCAAGGCGATCTCGATCGCTTCCGCCACGCTCGGCACGGCCTCGACCCGCGCGGGCAGGCCGCTGTCGCGCACACACAATGGGCCTCCGCGACCGAGCGGCCAGACGTAGAGCGCGAGTCCGCGCTGGGGCGTCCCGGCGACGAAGGCCGCGACGCCCGAGCCGGCGCCACCTCCGGCGCCCACGACGACGCCTCCGATCGTCACGAAATTGCTCGGCCATTCCCGGCACGCGCCCGTCTCGAGCGCGATCTCGCAGAGCGCATCCCGGCCAGCGCGCGTGACGCTCGCCAACACGTGGGAGGATCCGAGAAACGCCCAGGTCGAGAGCCCGAACACCCACTGCGGTCGCCCGAGCTCGCCGCGCAGCGCGTGGACCGGCTGGAGCTCCTGCTCGCCCACCCGGGCGAGATTCCACCAGCCGGAACGATCGCTCACCACGAAGAGCGATCCGTCCGGGCCGAAGCCCGGCTGGAAGAGCGATTCGCCCGGGCTCCCGGCGATCCGCCGAAGGTCGCCGGACGGCCCTTCACTTCCCCACGCGACCTGCTCGAGCCCGCTCGCTTGCCACGGCATGTGCGGATGATCCCAGGCGAGGAAGACGAGGCGGCTCGTCTGCGCATCGAAGCTCGGCGAGGCGTAGAAATCGTGTCCCGCGGCGACGATCCGGGGCGCTGCGGCCGAGAGCCCGTCTGCGTCCCCGGCCGAGAGCTCCACGCTGATCAAGCGGTTCTCGGGCGCTCGTCCCGCCCGCGGCCGCTCCTCGACGGCGACGAGCCAGCGACCGTCGGCGGAGATCACGAGATCGGCATAACAGGAACCGGCCGGCGTCAAGGGCCGCATGCGCCCGCCGATCGGGCCGCCGTAGATCCGGCGATCAGCGTCGTCGACGTAGCAGAGCCGGTCGCGCCAGACGGTGTACTCGCCGCCGCCGTACTCGTGGACCCGGGTCCGCACTTGCACGCCCGGCGGACTGACTTCACACGGCTCGGCGAGGACGTCCGCGGTCGGCGATCGCATGAGCCCCACGAGCCCCGTGCGCATCACGACCTGGCGTCCCGCTTCCGAAGGACGCCGCTCGAGCCAGTAGAGCTGGTCGCCCACGATGCGCGGGGCCGTGATCGCGCGCGCACCGGCGACGAGGGAGCCCGAGTCGATCGGCGAAGGCCAGCTGCCGTACGGTCGCACCCGCCTCACGCCGCGCGTTCTCCCTTCACGACCCGCTGCTCGCTGGCGGGGCGCCGGCGGAGTGTGCATGCTTGGGCGCTCCACCGCGAGCCTCGCGCCGACGACGACCGTGTGTGTGCATCCCAGGACTGGATCCCGATGGACGAATGGCTCACATGGCTCGCGCTCGCCGCGGCAGGGCTCGCCGCCGGCGTGATCAACACGCTGGCCGGCGGCGGCACGCTCCTGACGGTGCCGACCCTGGTCTATTTCGGACTCCCGGCGACGGTCGCCAACGGCACGAACCGCATCGGCGTGCTGCTCCAGAATTTCTTCGCCAGCCGCAGCTTCCGGCGCGAGGGCATCGATGCGCTGGCCGAGTCCCTGCCGATCGTGTTGCCCGCAGTCGTCGGCTCGATGCTCGGTGCGACGGTCGCGTCCCGCATGTCCTCCGAGCTCTACGAACGCGTATTCGGTGTCGCGATGATCGCGCTGCTCGTTCCGATCCTGCGCGGCCAGAAGAAGCTCGCAGCGGCGTCGACGGAGGGCCGCTCGCCGCTCGCGAACGCGGCGATCTTCTCCGCGATCGGCTTCTACGGGGGCGCGATCCAGGCCGGCGTCGGGATCTTCGTGATCGCTGCCCTCGCGCGCAGCGGTCTCGACCTCGTCCGTGCCAACGCGATCAAGGTGATCCTGGTCGGCGCGCTCACGCTGGTGGCGCTTCCCGTCTTCATCCTCCACGGCCAGGTCCACTGGCCCTACGCCCTGGCGATGGCCAGCGGCTTCGCCCTCGGCGGAGAGCTCGGCGCCCGAGCCGCCACCCGCGGTGGGGAGCGCCTGATCAAGCCGGTGCTCGTCGTCTCCGTGCTCGCCATGGCGGGGAAGATGCTCGGGCTCTACTAGGGGCGGACGATCGCCTACGACGACAACCGATCGTCTCCGATTCATGTCTGTCGAGGTGTTCCGCCAACAGCTGTTTGTGATCTTCGTCCATGAAATTTCGGATGATGGCGTGGTGTTTCGAAGGCGTGCGGTTACAGTGATTCCCATGAGCCATGGGAGAAGGCCCGCATTGGGACCGGCGTATCGCGGTGCGGAAACGCCCGATGTCGACCGCTAGGCGCGGGCGGACGAGCTTCGAAGCCGAGATCCTCGACCAGCTCGCGGACATCGTGGTCGAATGCGAGATCGACGGCCGCCTCGCCTACGTGAGTCGCGCGGTCGAACGAACGTTCGGGCGCGCACCCGAATCCCTGATCGGCCAGAGCTTCCTCGAGCTGCTCGCCCCGGAAGACCGCGACCACACGCTCGCCCAGTTCCGCAAGGCCGTGGAGACCGGGAGCGACGTCAGTGTCCAGTTCCAGGTGCTGCGGATCGACGGGATCCGGATCGCCTTCGACGCGACGCTGCGCCCGTTCACGCGGCCTGGCGGTGAGCCCGCGATCGCCGGCGTCTGTCGCGAAGTGACACAGCTCGCCTCCGAGGCGGCCCTCGACCGGCTCCGCAGCGCTCGCTACCGCGCCGTCTTCGAGTCCGGCCCGCATTCGATGGCGATCGCGTCGACGGACGGTTTGTTCGTGTCCGTGAATCGCGCCTTCAAGAGCGTCTTCTCCGGCGCGACCCACATCGACGAGCTCGTGTCGGCGATCCACAGCAACCAGCGCGCGGCGCTGAGCACCGCCTGGTACGAGTCGACGCGCGGATTCGACACAAACGATGGCGCGATCGATGTATCGCTCGCCGGCGTCGCGGGCACGCTCGCCTGGATCTCGCTCCGCTGGAGTGGCTTCGCGTCCGAGGACGGCGAGCGCCTGTTCGCCATCCAGGCCAGGGACATCAGCCAGCGCAAGCAGGTCGAGCTCACCCTGACCCGCCTCGTCCAGGGCGTCGACGGCGACGACCCGGGCGGTCTGGAATCCCTCATCGCATCCCTCGCCGCCGCCCTCGAGCTCGACCGCCTGATGCTGGCGCGCCTCGCGGGTCCCGGGGCCGATCGCTGCGAAAGCCTCGTCTGCTGGCAGGACGGGGAATTCCGCGAGCCCAGATCCCTGGCGTTGGCGGGGCTTCCCGAGGCGACCGTGGCGGGGGGCGAGGCGTGTCTGCATCCGACCGGCGTGACCCGGCTGCTGCCGGTGGTCGCGGAGAGCATCGGCCGCGATTTCGAGTCGTTCGCCGGGCATCCCCTCGTCGCCGAAAGCGGAGGCGTCATCGGGCTGATCGCCGGCTATGCGCGGCGCAGCGTCCAGGATCCCGAGCGAATCCGCGGCCTGCTCGCGATCGTCGCACCGCCGCTGGCCCGCATCCTCGAAAGCCAACGCCTGCGGCAGAGCGTCCGCTCGAGCAGCGCGCGGCGCTCGAGCGAGATCGGCCGCGATCTGCTGCAGCAGGTGGTCCAGCAGAGCACGGACCTCGTCTTCGTCTGCGACCTCGACACGACCGTGCTGTTCGCCAACGAGGCGGCCACCCGCCTGCTGCAGTCGAGCCCGACCGAGTCGATCGCGGGCCGCCTCCTGCTCGACTTCCTGACCCCGGCCGATGTCCAGCGCCTGCGCAGCGAGGTCATTCCGCGCCTGACCGCCAGCTTCCCCTGGAACGGCGAGGTCAGCCTGGCGCGCAGCACCGAAGAGCCGGCGATTGCGACGGAGGCGACGAT
>JANNQH010000481.1:0-18100 GCA_031400655.1 Deltaproteobacteria bacterium
TGCTGGCCCTCGGGATCTTGTTTGTTCGGGGGCAGCGGCGGCAGCTCGGCCAGCTTGGCAAACGCATCGCCTCGCTTCTGCGCCGCTTTGTCCTCCCAGTACATGAAGGCAATCGGTGCTTCGGGAAGCTCGGTGACCTCAACGCGGCTCGAGGCACAGCCCGACCCGAAGCTGGAGGTGGAGACCAGCAGGAGCAGCAGCACCGCTCCGCGAACGCTTCGATCGATTCCCTGCACGCGCTTCCCCCGCTGCCGTTTCACGGCCGCGCCTCGAGCCGACGTCCGACGAAGGGCAGCGCCTGGTTGCCCGTCGGCTCGAAGCAGCCCACGTCCTGGACCCGTTCCCCGAGCACCGAGACGACGATCTGCGCCGCGTCCGGAAACGGAAACAACGGATGGGCCGCGAAGGCGAGATCGTCCTGAGACAGGTAACAGCCTTGCCCGAAATGCGAATGGTACACGGCACTCACAGTCTCGTGGCGCGTATCGGCCTCTTCGAGCGCGCGCTGGTATTCGAGCTCCGCCATGTAGTAGGCGTGTCGGGCGTCGCGGGGAAAAGCGATCGGATCTTCTACGTGCAGCTTCGTCATGACGTTGGTGATGCGGACCGCACGCACGAAACGCTCGTCCGGACTCTGAAGCACGAGGCCGCAGCATTCCTCCGGCGCGACATCGAGGGCGTGTCGACAGATTTCGAGGAGAACCTCGCTCGGAACCAATCGACTGCCGCGCTCCGGGTCGAGATCGACGCGTGCGACCATCCAGTTCATCTCACGGGAGCCTGCCACGGGCTCCTGGTCGCGGGGGGCCAAGGCGCGGCCCAGTCTAATCGAGACGACCCGTCGCCGCGACGCCCGCCGCCGGGGAATCGGACGGGCTGCTAGATCTCGTAGTCGAAGCGGGTCGGGAGGTCGCGCGAGACCGATCGCCGCACCGCCTCGCGACAGAGGTCTGCGACCTGGATCTCGCCGAGCACGGACGCCATCCGCGCCGCGAGATCGTCCCACAGGAAATCGGGCCGGTGCAGCGATGCCGAGGGGCCGCCGCTCGCCGGGCCCCCAGCGATGGGCGGCCCGTCGCCCACGATCGGGCCATCGACCGCCTCGACGATTTCGCGCAGGCTGATCTGCGAGGGCGGCCGGCTGAGGACGAAGCCCCCGCCCGGTCCACGCTTCCCGGTCACGAGCCCGGCGCGCCGCAAACGTTGAAAGATCTGCTCGAGGAAGCGGTGCGGAATCTGCTGGCGCTCGCCGATCCGGCGTACGTGCACGGGCTCGCCGGCGCCGTTGTAGGCGAGGTCGAAGATGCCACACAGGGCGTACTGCACTTGACGCGAAACGCGCATGGTCCCCGCAAGATGCAGGACACCCCCCCGCGTCGCCATCGCAGCGACTTGCCCGGCCAAGCCGGCACCGTCATGTTCTGCCGCCGGAATACGCCGCGCACGAGCGCCCGATCGGAACACCCTTGCTGCTGCGACTCGACGAGATCGAGAAGAGGATCGGCGACCGCCTGCTCTTTCGCGGCGTGTCCTTCGTCGTCCGCGAGGGCGATCGGATCGGCATCGTCGGCCCCAACGGAGCCGGCAAGACGACGCTGCTGCGGATGCTCCTCGGCGACGAGCCGCTCGACGGCGGCCAGCTCCAGCGCGCGCGCACGACCCGGCTCGGCCTGCTGCGCCAGGAAATCGATCCCCGCGCCGCGCACAGCGTGCGCGACGAAGCGCGCACCGCCTTCGCCGAGCTCGACCGATTGGAGGCGGAGATCGCGGAGCTCGAGGCCGAGATGAGCCGCCTTGGAAGCAAGGGCATAGCCCTCCCCGCCTCCCTCACCGAGCGCTACGACAGCCTCGGGAATCGCCATCGCCTGGCCGGCGGCTTCGAACGCGACGCCCGGGTCGCCACGGTGCTCGCGGGGCTCGGCTTCGACGACGCGCGGGCCGAGCGCCCGCTCTCGAGCTTCAGCGGCGGCTGGCTGATGCGGGTCGAGCTCGCGAAGCTCTTGCTCGCACGGCCCGACGTGCTGCTGCTCGACGAGCCGACGAACCACCTCGACCTGCCCTCGATCCGATTTTTCGAGGACACCCTCGAACGCTTCCCCGGCGCGGTCGTCGTCGTCTCCCATGACCGCACCTTCCTGCGCCGCCAGGCGAATCGCATCGTCGAGCTCGATGGCCTCGGCGGCTTCTCGCTCTACGAAGGCAACTACGATCATTATCTCCACGAGCGCGTCGCCCGGCGCGAGGAGCTGCTGGCCCGCAAGGCGAACCAGGATCGCCAGATCGCGGAGATGGAACGCTTCGTCGAGCGCTTCCGCGCCCAGGCGACGAAGGCACGCCAGGCGCAGAGTCGCCTGAAAGCTCTCGAGAAGATCGAGCGCATCGAAATCGAGCCCGATCGCCGCAAGCACATGCGGCTGCGACTTGCCGAGCCTGCGCGCGCCGGCGAGCGCGTGCTGTCACTCGCCTCCATCCACAAGCGCTACGGCGACGAGCTGATCTACGCCGGGGTCGACCTCGCTGTCCTGCGCGGCGAGCGGGTGGCCCTCGCCGGTCCGAACGGCGCCGGAAAATCGACGCTGCTGCGGATCGCGGCCGGCGTATTGCCCTTCGATTCGGGCACCCGCACCCTCGGCCACAACGTCGAGGTCGCCTACTTCGCCCAACATCAGCTCGAGTCCCTCGACCCGAGCGCCAGCATTCTCGAGGAGGTCGAGCGCAGCGCGCGCTTCGAGGACGTTCCCCGCTTGCGGGGTCTGCTCGGGGCGCTGCTCTTCAGTGGGGACGACGTCGAGAAGAAGATCGCCATCCTCTCGGGCGGCGAGAAGGCCCGGGTCGCGCTGGCGAAGCTGCTGCTCCGACCCGCGAATCTCCTGATCCTCGACGAGCCGACCAACCATCTCGACATCGAGGCGTGCGAAGTCCTCGAAGACGCCTTCAAGAATTTCTCGGGCACGCTGCTCTTCGTGTCCCACGACCGCTCGTTCATCAACGCCCTCGCAACCCGCGTGATCGACGTGTCCCACGGCCAGCTCGAAAGCCATCTTGGAAACTACGACGTCTACCTCGAGCGGATCGAGCGCGCCGAGGCGAGCTCCGCAACATCCGCGACCCGCGGTTCGGGAAAGACTGCATCCGCGACGACCGTCGGGACCGGTGTCCCGAGCGGGTCGAGCGACGAACGCCCCGACAAGCTCGACCGGCAGCGCGAGCGCGAAAGACGCAAGGGCCGCGAGCGCGATGCTCGCCGGCTCGAGAAGCTCGAAGCGCGCATCGCCGAGGAGGAGGCGCGGATCGAGCGCCTGAAACAATCCTTCGCCGAGCCCGAGGTCTACCAGGACCACGAACGCCTGCGCGCCCTCCAGGCCGAGCAGAGCCGCTTCGAATCGGAGCTCGATGCGCTCTACCGGGAATGGGAATCCCTGTCGGAGGGCCTTGCGGAGTCCTGATCGACGGGGCCCGTCCCGGCGAGGGAGAAGGCGATGCGTCCGCGGTCCCCGTCGACGTGGGCGAGGCGCACGCGAATCCCGCTGCCGACCTCGATGCGGTGACCGCCTTGCCGCTGCTCGAGAAACTCCCCCTCCTCGTCGAGCCGCCAACGGCGATCGAGGCTGCGCAGGGGCACCAGCCCGCTCGCCGCAGGCCGCGTCAGGCGGACGAAGAGACCGTGCTCACCGATCCCCGTGACCTCCGCCTCGAAGGCCTCCCCTTCGCGGCCCGCGAGCATCGCGCAGCAGGCGAAAGCCGCCGCTTCCCGTTCGGCCTCGACGGCCACCCGCTCGCGGCCCGAGAGCCAGACGGCGAGGCGTTCGAGGCCCGGAGCAGCGCCGGCCGCGGACACGGGGGATGCCGGCGCTTCGGATTGCTCTCCACGCTCTCCACGCTCTCCACGCAAGAGTCGCCTCAGGGCGCGGTGGACCGCGAGATCCGCATAACGTCGAATCGGCGAGGTGAAGTGGAGATAGTGGGGGAACTGGAGCGCGAAATGACCTCGCGAGCGCGCTTCGTAGCGCGCCTGGCTCATCGATCGCAGGGTCGCGAGATGGATGCGCTCCTGCGAGGGCCAGCCGCGCACCGCCTGCAGCATGGCCGCGATCGCACCGGGCTCTTCGAGGTCATCGGCGGCGGCTAGACCGAATCGCTCGAGCAATCGGGCGAGCTCTTCGAGGCGGCGTGGGTCGGGGGCCGGGTGGACGCGGTGGAGCGTGTCACGGCGAGCTCGCTCGAGGGCCTTCGCAACGGCCTGATTCGCGGCGAGCATCGCCTCTTCGACGAGGCCATGGGCGGGATTGCGTTTGCGCAGGACCGCATCGATCGGCCGGCCGGCGGCGTCGACCGCGATCTCGACCTCCGGCAGCTCGAGCTCGATCGACCCACTGTTGCGCCGGCGCTCCCCGAGGCGGGTCGCAATCGCTGCGAGGAGGACGAGCGACGCATGCCAAGCGGCGGCCTCACCCGCCGCGACCGCAAGGCGGCCGGGGTCGGGAGCGACACCCGGACCGGGTCCGGCCGAGGACCCTTCGAGCCAATCGGCCGCCTGCTCGTAGGAGAGCTTCGCGTGGCTTCGGATCACCGCCTCGTGAAACAGCGCATCCAGAATCTCGCCGTCGGCCGAGAGCCGCAGCTCGACTGCGAGCACCAGGCGATCCTCATCCGGTCGCAGCGAGCAGAGCTCGCTCGAGAGCCGCTCGGGCAGCATCGGGATCGCTCGGTCGGGGAAGTAGAAGCTGTTGCCCCGCCGCCGGGCCTCGGCGTCCACGAAGCTCCCCGCCGCCACGAAATGGCTGACATCGGCGATCGCGATCCACAGCCGCTGCGTGAAGCGCTCGGCGTCGCGCGGATTGCGCGCCTCCGCATACAACGCGTCGTCGTGGTCCCGCGCCGATGCGGGATCGATCGTGATGAACGGCAGATGGCGGAGATCGAGGCGACCCGCGAGGACCGAGGCCGGCAGGGAATCGGCCAACTCTTCCACCTCGAGGCGCGCGCGGCGCGAGAAGTCGGCGGGGAGTCGGTATTTCCAGGCGAGGGCGCGGTGGTCGGCATCGGGATCCCCTGCCGGCCCGAGCACCTCGACGACGCGCACCGCCAGCGATCTCTCCCGGCCCCGCGCAATGGGCGCGCGCTTCCCTTTCGGCTTCCGATTCGGGCCTTCGGCTTCGCGGATGACGAGCACCCGGTCTCCCTCCTCTGCTCCCTTCGAGCGGCCCGGCGCGAGCACGAGCGTTGGCAGCTCGACCGCACCGAAGGGCACGAGCTCGAGCGCCGACCCGCGACGTCGCAGCGTGCAGACCCACGCCTCGCGCTCGTCCTCGAGCACCCGGATCAACACACCACACCGCTCCCCCCCACTGGCCACCGGCTCGAAGCGAACGCGCGCCCCCTCGCCGACGGCTTCGCCGAGGCAGTCGACCTGCCAGCGAACGCGGGCCTCGTCCTCGACGGTCAGGCGCTGTCCCTCGCTGGTCGTCCGCAGAATGCCGACGACGCGGCCTTCGCGGGGACCGAGCGGACCGCGGCGGTCCCGCGCCGGGCCGTCACGCGAGGCCCCGCCGCGACCCGGCTTTCGTCCCGGCGCATGCGCGGACCGCGGCTTCGAGCCGGACTTCGCCCTGGCCTTTCCTGCGGCCGTCGGCTTGCGCTTCGATGGGCCTCGCGAGCGACCTCCCGGTTCACCGCGCCGTCCCCCCGCACCCGTTTTCTTGACCAAACATCACCTCATCGAATCGACGATTTCAGGTTTGACTGTCCCGCATGACCACCGTACCCTGCCGCCCGCTGCCCGGGTGGCGGAATTGGTAGACGCGCTGGACTCAGAATCCAGTGTCTGCAAAGACGTGCTGGTTCGACTCCAGTCCCGGGCACCAATCCCCTTCTTTCGCGCAAACGTCGGACGGCGTTCGCGCTGACAAGACGCCGGTCGCACGAACGTCGGACGGGGTTTGTGCTGATCGTTCGCGCTATTAGAGTGTCGCGATGTCCACGCAAGCGCCCGTCCTGTTCGAGGTCGACGCCGACGGCGTCGCGCTGATCACGCTCAACCGACCCGACAAGCTGAACGCCTGCTCGGGGGCGATGCTGTCGCAGCTGGCCGAGCTCTACCGCCGCTGCGACGAGGACGATGCCGTGCGCGCGGTCGTCGTCACGGGCAGCGGTCGCGCGTTCTGCACCGGCGCCGACATGACCGATGCCGCCCGCACCTTCGACGTCTCGAAAAGCGGCGGCTTCGAGGGCTTCAGCGCCGCCGGCGTCGAGTTTCCGGCGTTCCGCATCCGAAAGCTCGTGGTGGCCGCGGTGAATGGCCATGCGATCGGTCTCGGGATGACGATCGCGATGCAGTGCGATCTGCGAATCTTCGCCCGCGAAGGAAAGTACGGAATCGTCCAGGTCCGCCGTGGTGTGATGGGCGACGCCTATTCGCATTGGACGGTCGTGCGGCTGGTGGGCCTCGCCCGGGCGGCGGAGCTCATGCTGACCGGGCGGACCTTCCAGGGTGACGAGCTCGATCGGCTGGGGGTCGCGAGCCAGGTCGTTCCCGCCGCGGAGGTGCTCCCTACGGCCCTCGCCCTCGCGCGGGATACCGCCATCCACGCGGCCCCCCTCTCGGTGGCCGTCTCGAAGCGCCTGCTCTGGGAGTCCTCCGAGCTCACGGCCGAGCAGGTCCTCCACCGCGAGACCGAGCTCCACAAGCACATCATGCCCGCCCCCGACGCCAGCGAGGGGCCCATGGCCCATGCCGAGCGGCGAACCCCGCAGTGGAAGCTCCGCGTTTCCCGCGACTGGCCCGAGTGGCCCCGGGACTGACTGGATCCCTCGATTTCGCTCGTCCCGGGCGGTTGACCCTCACCTCCTCGCGCCTATGGTTGCCGCCACTTGCACCGAAGCGGCGCGTTCGGGTCCCGATCGGGTCCGTTGCCGGCGTCTCCGGCGGAGGGGTCTCCCGACCAACGGGGACGAATGCCGGTAGGCAAGCGAGGCTCGAAGACAGCTGTGGCCGAACACGATCCGAAGGACGAGCACGAGGGCGACGGCAGCGATCCGAAGGGGGAGTCCACTTCTCAAGATCGGACTCACGATCGGACTCACGACCGGACCCAGGACCGCAAGGGCGATCAAACGCCGATCGCCTCCCTGGCTGTTCAGGTCGCCGGGTCCGAGACGCTCGAAGTGCCGGCGATCCTACCGGTGCTGCCGGTGCGGGACGTGGTCGTCTTTCCCGGGGTCACGATGCCGCTCGCGGTCGGTCGGCCCCGCTCCCTCGCCGCTCTCGAAGAGGCGGGCCAGGACGGCTACCTGCTCGTGGTTGCCCAGCGCGACCCCCAGACCGAGAACCCCGGCCTCCAGGAGCTGCACGAAGTCGGGACGATCGTGCGCGTGATGCGCATCATCGACACCCGCCGCGACGGCAAGCAGGCCCTCGTCGTCGGACTCGCCCGCGCCGTCATGACCCGCACCGTCGCCTGGGAGCCCACACTCCGCGTCCAGGTCCATCCGCTCGCCGAGCCCGAGGCACTGACGCCCTCGCTCGAGGCCGCCTGGCGCCGCGTCGTCTTGCTGGCGCAGCGCGTGATCGAGCTGCGCGACGACATGCCCGACGAGTGGAAGGCCTTCTTGCAGGGGATTCCGTCGCCGGGACTGCTCGCCGACCTGATCGCCTCGAACATCGCGATGTCGCCAAAGGATCGCATCCGGCTACTGGCGGAGGCCGATCCCGAAACACGCCTCGGCCTGGTCGAAAGCCACCTCGAGAAAGAGGTCACGATCGCCGAGACCCAGCGAACCCTCGCGGGCGAAGCCGGCGGCGAAACGGATCCGAAGCGGCGCGAGCGGATGCTTCGCCAGCGCATGCGCGAGATCCAGAAGGAGATCGGCGAGACCGACGCCGGGGGCCGGGAGATCGACGAGCTGCGCGAGCGGCTCGACGCGAGCGGGCTGCCTACCGAAGCCGAGGCGCTTGCCCAGCGCGAGCTGAAGCGGCTCTCGTCGCTCCCGCAGCACGCCCCCGACCGCCACCTGATCCGCACCTATCTCGACTGGCTGCTCGAGCTCCCGTGGAGCAAGCAGACCGAGGACGACCTCGATCTGGCCGAGGCCAGAAAGATCCTCGACGAGGACCACCATGGACTGAGCCAGGTGAAGGATCGCATCCTCGAGTTCCTCGCCGTCCGCAAGCTCGCTCCCGACGCGCAGGCCCCGATCCTCTGCTTCGTCGGGCCGCCCGGCGTCGGCAAGACGTCGCTCGGGCGCTCGATCGCGCGCTGCATGGGCCGCCAGTTCACGCGCGCCTCGTTAGGCGGCGTGCGCGATGAGGCGGAGATCCGCGGCCACCGCCGGACCTACGTCGGCTCGATGCCGGGGCGAATCCTGCAGAGCTTGAAGCGGGCGGGCTCCCGCAATCCCGTTTTCCTGCTCGACGAGATCGACAAGGTGGGCTCGGACTTCCGCGGCGACCCTTCGTCGGCGCTGCTCGAAGTGCTCGATCCCGAGCAGAACCACAGCTTCTCCGACCACTACATCGAAGCTCCCTTCGATCTCTCGCGCGTCTTATTCATTGCGACGGCGAACACGCTCTCGACGATTCCGGCGGCGCTGCTCGATCGCATGGAGGTGATCGAGCTGTCGGGTTACACCGAGCAGGAGAAGCTCGCGATCGCGGAGCAGTACCTGGTTCCGCGCCAGCTCGAGGCCCACGGTCTGCAACGGGAGCAGGTGAAGATCGAGCGCGAGGCCCTCGACAAGGTCATCAGCGAGTACACCCGCGAGGCAGGCGTCCGGAACCTCGAGCGCCACATCGCGACCCTGATGCGCAAGAGCGCGCGCAAGATCGCCGAGCATCGCGACGCGCTGATCGTAGTCGGCCCCGGTGGCGTCGCCGAAGCGCTCGGCGCACCGCCCCACCTGTCGGACACTGCCGAGGCGTCGAGCATTCCGGGCGTCGCGGTGGGGCTTGCCGTGACGGCTCACGGCGGCGACATCCTCTTCATCGAGGCGGCGGACAATCCGGGGGGCCAGGGCATCCGGCTGCGGCTCACGGGTCAGCTCGGCGACGTGATGCGGGAATCCGCGGAGGCGGCGCTGTCCTGGGTGCGGGCCCACGCGCAGCAGCTCGGCCTCGGCGAGCAGGCGCTCGCGCCCCGGGAGATCCATCTCCACGTGCCGGCCGGCGCGGTGCCCAAGGACGGTCCCTCGGCGGGCGTCGCGCTGGTGACGGCCCTCGTCTCGCTGCTGTCCGATCGGCGCGCGCGGAGCAACGTGGCGATGACGGGAGAGATCTCGCTGCGCGGGCGGGTGCTCCCGGTGGGCGGAATCAAGGGCAAGCTACTCGCTGCGCAACGCGCGGGGATCGATACGGTCGTCATCCCGCGGCGCAACGCGAAGGATCTGGTCGAAGTCCCGAGCGAGGTACGCGATGCCCTCGGCATCCATCTGGTCGACACGATCGACGAGGCCCTGGCGCTCACACTCTCGGACGTGAAGGGCGCGCTCAAACCGACGGGGACAGCGACGGCGGCATGAGCCCGGAAGCGCCGCGGTCTTCGCTAGAGTGGGCGGCTTGCGGATCGCCTTGGTACACGACTGGCTGACCGGCTATCGGGGGGGCGAGCGCGTGCTCGAACACCTCGCGCAGCGCTATCCCGAAGCCGATCTCTTCACGCTCTTCCACGCCCCGGGCCAGGTCCCCGCCGCGATCGAGCGCCTCGCGATCCACACGAGCCCCCTCGACCGCCTGCCCGGCGCCCATCGCCACTACCGAAAGCTCCTCCCGCTGTATCCCTGGGCGGTCCGCCGCTTCGATTTCCACGGCTACGACCTCGTCCTCTCGACGAGTCACGCCTTCGCCAAGAGCGTTCGCGTCCCCGCCCACATCCCACACCTCGACTACTGCTTCACCCCCATGCGCTATGTCTGGGATCAGGCGGATGCATACCTGGGCCGCGGTCTGCGGCGCGCGCTCGCGTGGCCTCTCGCCGCAGGTCTGCGCCGCTTCGACCGGCGCACCGCCGGTCCCGATTCGGTGACCCGCTTCGTCGCGATCTCGCGCGAGGTGGCGGACCGTATCCGTCGCCACTATGGACGCGAGGCGAATGTCGTTCCGCCGCCGGTGGATCTTTCCTGGATCGAGCTGGCGAGCGCCCCGGCCGAGGATTTCTTCCTGCTCGTCGCGGGCTTCGTCCCCTACAAGCGCGAGGACCTCGCCCTTGAGTGCTTCCGGCGTTCAGGCCGGCGGCTGCTCGTGGTGGGCGATGGACCGGGCCGCCGCGCGCTCGAGCGACAGCGCCCGCCAAACGTCGAATTCCTGGGGCGCGTGGACGACCGGACCCTGGCAGAACTTTATCGGCGGTGTAGAGCACTCATCTACCCGCAGCACGAAGACTTTGGCCTGATCGCGGTCGAGGCCCAGGCGGCCGGCCGGCCCGTGATTGCCTTTGGCGCGGGCGGCGTACTCGACAGCGTGCGGCCCCTGTCGCAGTCCCCGGTCGGGAGCGCCCCCGAGCGCGAAGATCCCCCGTTCGGGGCGACCGGAGTCTTCTTCGATCGCCAGACGCCGGAGGCCCTGGAAGACGCGATCGACCGCTTCGAAAAAGCCGAGTTCCAGTTCCGCCCGACAGCGCTGCGCGCCTGGGCAGAGCGATTCTCGCCGCGCCACTTCGATGTCGCCCTCGACCGCGAGCTCGCCTCGCTCGGAGGCCCGTCCGCTTGAACGCGAGCCAGTCCGTGATCCCGATGCAGGACCTCGCCGTCCAGCACGAAGCGCTCGAGCCGGAGCTGTTGGCCGGCCTCGCCAAGCTGCTGGCAAGCGGGCGTTTCGTGCAGGGCGAGCCCGTCCGGGCCTTCGAGGCGGAGCTCGCCCGGGCCTGCGGTGCCCCACACGCCGTCAGCTGCAATTCCGGAACGGATGCGATCTGGCTGGCGCTGCGCGCCCTCGACATCGGGCCGGGAGATGCCGTGTTGTGTCCCGCCTTCTCGTTCTTCGCGAGCGCGGCGACGATCGTTCGCCTCGGCGCCACGCCGATCTTCTGCGACATCGAACGGGGCAGCTTGAATCTCGATCCCGTCGACGCGCTGCGCCGCCTGCGAAGCGGCCCGGAGCCGAAGGCCGTGTTGACGGTCGACCTCTTCGGCCGGCTCTGCGAGCTCGGCCCGCTCGAGGGCCATTGCCGCGAGCGCGGGATCCCGATCGTCGAGGACGCAGCGCAGTCGATCAGCGCGCGGGACTCGGGCGGCCTGCCCGTCGCCGCGCGCGCACGGGTCGCCTGTCTCTCGTTCTACCCGACCAAGAATCTCGGCGCCCTCGGCGATGCGGGCGGGATCGTGACGGCGGATGCCGAGCTTGCGGGCCGGATCGCGCGCCTGCGTGCCCACGGTGAATCCGCGCCCGGGGTCTACAGCGAGCTCGGCATCAATTCACGCCTCGACTCGTTCCAGGCGATCGCCCTGTCGATCAAGCTGCGACATCTCGAGGCCTTCATCCGGGCGCGCCGCGAGCTGGCCGCCCACTACGATGCGCTGTTCCTCGAACACGGCGCCCTCGCCGCCCACGAGTCCTTCACGCCGGGCCGCCTCCCCCTCGCGCTGCTCGAACCGACGATCGCCCCCGCCTACCACACCTATCATCGCTACGTCGTCCGCGTCGGCGCCGATCGCCGCGCCGGATTGATCGCGGCGCTCCGACAGGACGGCATCGGCTGCGAGATCTACTACCCGCGCGGCCTTCACGAACAGCCCGCGCTGGCGGCCTTCGCGCCCGCCCTGCCGCTCGTCGAAGTCGAACGGGCCACGCGCGAGTGCCTCGCGCTGCCGCTCTACCCGGAGCTCGGGCGGGCGCGGGTCGAGCGTGTGGTCGAGGCCGTGGTGAAGCAGCTCTCGGACTGAAGCTGCTGCCAGCGCCGCCTGCCCCCTCCTGTCCAAGAGGGCCGCCCGCCTAGCGGACCGGCTCAGGAGCGCGGCGCCCCGCCCGTCGGATCGAGATGCTCCCGCGCCGGTCGCACGAATCGAAGCAGCGTCATCGCGAGGATCCGCAGATCGAGCCAGAACGTCCATTTCTGGATGTAGTAGAGGTCGTGCTCGAGGCGCTCCTGGATCGACGTGTCGCCGCGCCAGCCGTGAACCTGGGCCCAGCCCGTCATGCCGGCCCGCACCTTGTGTCGCAGCATGTAGCCCGGCACCTCGTAGCGGAACGACTCGATGTAGGCGGGCCGCTCGGGTCGCGGACCGACGAGACTCATCTCGCCGCGCACCACGTTCACGAGCTGCGGCAGCTCGTCGAGATCGAAACGCCGGAGCCAGCGCCCGAGCCGCGTCCGCCGCGGATCGCCCGGCCGCGTCCAGCCCACACCGCTCGCCTCCGCGTCGCGGCGCATCGAGCGAAACTTCAGCATGTCGAAGACGCGGCCGTCGTGCCCCACACGCGTCTGCCGGTAGAGGATGGGCCGCCCAGAGCTCACGAGGATCGCAAGCGAGATCCCGAGCATCGCCGGAGACAGGAGCGCCAGCGCCGTCGCCGACGCCGCCAGATCGAAGCCCCGCTTCGCGAGCGCCGGCCAGCCCACGAGCGCCGTCTCCTGGAGCCCGATCACCGGAATGCCGTCCAGGCTCTCGATCGTGCTGCGAAGTCCGTAGCCGTGCAGCAGATCCGGGACGATCTTCACGTTCACGACTTCGTCGGAGAGCGACGCCACCACCTTCTCGAAGCGCTCCGCCTCGTGGCGCGACAGGGCGATGATCAGCTGGTCGACCCGTTGAGCGCGCAGGATCGACTTGAGATCGCCATAGCCACCGATCAGCTTCGCCCCGGCGACCGTCCCGCCGAGGGCCCCATCGGCGACGACCCCGAGGATCCGAAGCCCCGCCTCCGGCCGTCTCTCGATCCGCGCGACGACACTCTCGGCGAGGGGCCCCGACCCGACCAGCAGCACATAACGCAGATTGAATCCGCGCCGCCGCGCCTGCCGGAGCAGGAAACGGACGGAGGACCGGAAGCCGATCACCGCCATCGGCGCGAGCAGACTGAAGAGCCCGATCACGCCGCGCGAGTAGGAGTAGCTCCGCGCAAAGAAGGTCACTGCCGCGAGACCGATGATTGCGAGCGCCGTCGCCCGCACGATCGCGCCCGCCTCGCCAAGCGGCGAATCCATGCGCCGCGCCTGGTACAGGCCGTTGGCGTGAAAAAAGGCCAGGAAGAGCGGCAGGATCAGGGCCAGCGGATAGACATAGGTCGCGAGCGGCGGGATCCCGAGTGGAGCGGGAATGCCTGCGTGGAAGCGAAGCGCGTAGGCCGCCAGCCAGGCGAGCCCGACCAGCGAGAGGTCGACGACCCCGAGCAAGCTGCGAAAGACGTCGCTGTAGCGGTGCAGCATGTGCGCGCGCGTTTCCCCGCCTCGACCAGGAAGCGACGGGAGGTTGCCAGATCCGGACTCAACCTGCCGGAGCCGGGATCAGCTCGAGCACGAGAATCTCCTGCGAGCCCGCTCGCTCGGCGTGGACGGGCGCGAGCCAATCGCCGATCCCTTCGGCGAGGCCCCGGTGGTCGTCGAGCTTGTCGGCGTCGATGATCAGCCAGCGCGCGTCGCGCCCGCGCAGCTGACGTTCGATCAGTCCATCCCGGCCGTCGGGAATCGGCACGAATACAGCGCCGGCGTAGTACGCCGTGCGACGCTTCTGGGCGGCGACGGGAGCGGGTCGGGTCTCCCGTTCTTTCAGCCATTCGGCCGCCGCCCGTTCGAGGGCGCGATCGCTCCGGCGCTCGCGCAGATCTCGCGGGCCCCATGCGAGCACGAGCACGCCGACGAACAGCACGAGCGGAGCCCGCGAGCCGAACAGAGCCCTCCCCCATGCGAGCAGCCGGTGTCCGACGGCGCTCTTCGAGAGCGCGGCGCCTGCGCTCGAAGCGGCGACTTGCCAGCCGATCGCCGAATAGAGACTGAACGGCAGCCAGGCGGCGAGCGCATGTCGGCGACTGACATAACCAGCGCCCCACACCAGCAGAACCAACAGGCCCGTGTAGACGACGAGCGACACTCCGAGCACGAGCTCGAAGCGCCGCCGCTCGCGCAGGCTGCGCAGCCCGAGCGCCGCGAGCCCGAGACACGCGAAGGCGAAGAGCTCGTAGCGAAAGGCGGCGAGCGAAGTGCGGACGACCCGCACGACGGCCAGGGCGAGGCCCGAGATCGAACGCTCCGGGCGATCGATGCCCGGCCCGTCCGCGCGCAGCGAGCCCTCTGGAAGCGGGAGCGCTCGCGGATCCCCGCGCGCCTCCCTGCGAGCCTGGCGGTCGAGGGAGAGCTCCTCGGCGCTCGGGCCGCCGCGGGCCAGCTGTGCGATGGACTTTTTCTGGCTGAGCGCGAAGCCCTCGTCGAAACGCGACTCGCAGACGCGCAGCCCGCCCATCAGCACCCCGCTGACGACGAGCACAACGATCGCACTGCGAAGCCAGGTTCTCCGCTCTGCAGGCTCGCGCCAGGCCTGCCGAGCCAGCAGGACAATCGCCACGACGACGATTCCGAGCCCCTCCGGTCGCGCGAGATAGGCGAGGCCCGCGAGCAGCCCGAAGGCGAGCCCGCGCCCGGTGCTGGGCCGCTCGAGCAGCTCCACCAGACAGGCGAAGCTCGCGAGATAGAGCCCCGCATAGAGCCCGTCGCTCATCACGTCCGACGAAAAATCGACGGCCCACGGATGCAGCACCGCGACCCACGCGACGGGCCACGCGACCGCCGGCCCGAAGCGCGACCACGCGGTCCAGAAGAGTGCGACGACGGCGAGCAGCCCCCCCGCGAGCGAGACCGCGACCGCCGCGATCTCGGGTGTGGGCATGAGCGGATCGAGCCCCGCGATGAGCGCGGGATAAAGCGGGTGCTGAGGATGTGCGAGCACGTCGGCGAAGCGCCCTTCCCGCAGCGCTTCGGACAGGGCGAGGAAGATCGGCCCATCGTTGAAGAGCACGGCCGTCCGGGACCACGCGATCGCCCGCACGAGTGCCGCCACCCCGAGCAGGCCGCAGAGCGCGATCCAATCGGAGCGTCGTAGCGCGCGCAGCGCTCGCGGCGCTCTCGACACCAGAGGAGAAGGCACGCAGGGATTCAGCGGATTTCCTGCGCGTCGGCCTCGATCGCCGCGCGCAGGTCGATGAGGAAATCCGGCATCGCCGAGACGACGCGATTCCAGTTTGGAATCTGGGGCGAGCCCATCGGATCCTGCACGAACTCGAGCCCGGCCGCGCGCAAGGCGCCCGAGAAGGTCTCGACCGCGACCTCCTCTTCGTGGCGATCGAAGGCCAGGCCGTTCAGCTTCGCGTCGTCGCTGTAGCGCGCGATCGAGTCCTGGGCGGTGCGGACGTAGGCGGCGATCATGGTGTTCAGGAAGCCCGAGTCGAACTCGACGCCGTAGCTCGCGAGGTTGCGGATCAGCGAGGCCGCGATGTCGCGCACCATCCGGTGGAGACCGGCGGAGGGATCGTGCTCGGATAGATCCTGGTGCTTGTGGTCGTAGTTCTCGACGAGCTCGACCTGGCAGATCCGCTTCAAGGAGCAGTTGCGATAGACCTCGGCCAGCACGCCGACCTCGAGCCCCCAATCGGCGGGGATCCGATTGACGCGCGCGAGCTCCGTCGTCATCGAGCACTCGCCCGCCAGCGGATACCGGAACGACTCGAGATACTCGAGCAGCGGCACCGGCCCGAGCACCGTCTTCATCGAGCGAATGAGCGGCGTCATGAAGAGCCGCGTCACGCGCCCGTGCATGCGATCCGAGACGCGGCTGTAGTAGCCCTTCGCGAACTCGTAGGCGAGCGCCGGATTCGCGGTCGGATAGCAGAGGCGCGCCAGCAGATCGCGGCGGTAGTCGAGGATGTCGCAATCGTGTGTCGCGACGACCCGGGCGCGCTGGGTCGCGAGGACATGCCCGAAGGCGATCCAGTTCGCGCGGCCCTTGCCGTCTTCCCCGGGCGTGAGGCCCTCGCGCCGCAAGCGTTCGATCAGGCCGCTCACCCGGGGCCCCTGGTTCCATATCACGGTGGCGGGGGAGCCGTCGATACAGCGCACGCGGTCGAAGAGATCCCGCATCTCGCGGAACTGCTCCTCCCCCGCCGCGCCCGAAAGACTGACGACGCACTGCGCGAGATAAGGGACATGCGAGAGCTCGTCCACGATGCGCTTCAGCGCTGGGCCCCGGATCTCGGAATAGAGAGACGGCAGCACCAGCGCAATCGGCCGCTGTTGGCTGTAATCGAGCAGCTCGCGCTCGAGCCGCGGGAGGTTCGGCTCACCCAGGCGGTGAAGGGTGCTGATCACACCGGTCTGATGAAAATCCGACATGCGCTGGACGGTGGCACCCGGCCCGACTTCATGTCAAGCGCAGAAGGGGTGCGTCAGTAGGGCCCGGGCGATTCCAGGGCGGGCTCGATCGCCTCTTCGAGCCAGCGCAGCGCGTTGGGGTCGATCTCGTGGAAGGCGATGCCGACTTCCTGCGTGATCGGATCGGTCTCGACGGCCCAGACGACCTTGCCAGTCGCGACGATCGTGCGCCGGCCTACGTTGAAGGTCACGCGCAGCAGATCGCCGAGATTGATCTCGATCCCGACCGCCTCGAAGCGGATGCCCCCGGTCGAGACGTCCCGCGACACCGCCAGCTGATCCGGTCGATCGATCTCCGCAAAGGAGATCACCTGATCCGTCGGGATGCGGAGATATTTGCGCCGCTGGGAGCTCGCCTGCTCGGCCATGCCTCGACCCTCTGCGCGCCCCGATCGGGGCCCACAAGGGCGCTTTCGGCCCTGGCCGGAGAAGCCTTGAGCACGCGGGCGGATGGGATTCCGGTCGGGCCGGGGATCCGGTCAGAAAAGATCGAGTTGCCGGTCTTCTGCACCGGCGATTTCGAGCCCCTTCAGCACGATGCCGATCCGGCGAAGCGAGCCCTGATCCGACTCGGCCCGCTCGAGCAGGTCCCGGGCCGCCGCCGCGATGTCGGAGGCCGAGATCGCCGGAGGCCAGAGAGATCGGCTCCGGGTCAGGCTGCGGGCATCGGACGAAATAACCCGGAGGGCGAGCCGCAAAGCCCACAGGCCGTCGCGCCGCAGCGCCTGCTCTAGCCGGGTCGAAAGCCGCGCGATCACGGCTTCGAGCGCCGCCGGGCTGGCCTCGCTGCCCACCAGCTTCTCCTCACGGGAGAGCGTCATCGGATGGCGTCGAACGCGCAGTGGCTTCGGGTCCTCGCCGCCCGCCAGCAGCCAGAGCGAACGGCCGGCGCTCCCGAGCAGGAGCTCGAGCCGTTCCGCGCCGAGCTCGCGCAGCCCCGCCACGGTCTGCACCCCGAGCTCGAGCAAGCGCGACGTCGTCTTCGGTCCCACCGCGGGCAATCGCTCGACGGGCAGCGCCAGCAGGAACGCTTCGAAGTCTTCGGGCGTGAGCACGGAGACGCCGCGCTCGCCGACGTCCTCCGCGACGAGCGACGCGGCAAAGCGCGCGGGGGCGATCCCGACCCGCAGTGCCAGTCCAGTCTCTGAATCGACGAGCGCGACGAGCTGCTCCCCCAGTCTGCGCGCCTCGCTCGCATCGCTCGGGGCGCGAAAGTAGAAGGCGGCCAGCCCCGAGGTCTCGACCGCGCCGATCTCGCGGCGCACCGCCGCTCGCAACTGACCCGACATCTCCCGCGCGCGCTGCATGTCCGTGCGGACCCAACGCGCGGTGGGGGCGCGCACGAGCGCTTCGGCGACCCCCATCCCCTCTTCCACGCCAAGCGCGCGCAGATCGCTCGTCAAGCCGACGACGCGGCCGCGCTTGGCGGGGTCGCCCCCTACGATCAGCGGATCGGCAGCCAGCTCCGGCAAGGCGCGGCGGGCCACGGCAACGTGGAAATCCGGAACCTCCGAGAATCCCACCGGTGCGGCGCGGGTCGGGCGCGGGCTCATCGCGAAGGCTCCAGCACGAGACGCGCCACACTTTCTTCTTCGATTGCCAGACGGTCGGTTGCGAATAGCGCCACCCGCCCGGCCCGAAAGCGCGGAATGCCGTCGCTGAAGTTCGGATGGCCTGGCTGCTCGCTCTGCCCCGGCGCGAGGCAGCTGAGGACACGGTCCGAGGCCGAGAGGTCCATCGCAACCCGGTACAAG
>JANNQH010000482.1:0-3742 GCA_031400655.1 Deltaproteobacteria bacterium
CGATCCGCTTTCGGCCGTGCGCGCCGCCGCCCGAGAGCTGACCGGCTCCTATGCGATCGCGGTGGTCTGCGACAAGGAGCCCAACCTGCTCGTCACCGCCAAGCAGGGCGGCAGCCCGATCATCGTCGGCCACGGCGACAAGCAGTGCTTCCTCGCGAGCGACATCCCCGCTGTGCTTCCGTACACGCGGGAGATCATCTCGCTGAAGGACGGAGACTTCGCTGTACTGGCCGAGGATCTGGTGCAGGTCGTGGACATCGAGGGGCGGATTCTCGACCGCGAGTTCCAGACGGTGCAGTGGGATCCGGTCTCCGCCGAGAAGGGCGGCTTCGACCATTTCATGCAGAAGGAGATTTTCGAGCAGCCCCGCGCGATCACCGACACGATCGGGACCCGGATCAACGAGTCCGAGCAGAACGTCGACCTCGACGGCATCGAGTTCACGCGCGAGGAGCTCGACGGGCTCCAGGGCATCACGCTCGTGGCCTGCGGCACGTCGTATTATGCGTCGCTGCTCGGCCGCTACATGATCGAGCAGATCGCGGGGATTCCCTGCGACGTCGATCTCGCGAGCGAGTTCCGCTACCGCAAGCCCATCGTGGGCAACCGGCGGATCGTGATCCCCGTCAGCCAGTCGGGCGAGACCGCGGACACGCTCGCCGCCCTCGAAGAGGGCAAGCGCCAGGGCGCCCGCATCCTCGCGATCTGCAACGTGCGCGAGTCGACGATCGCCCGCGCTTCCGACGACGTCCTCTATACCCAGGCCGGTCCCGAGATCGGCGTCGCGTCGACGAAGGCCGTCGTCACCCAGGCGATCGCGCTGTACCTCGTCGCGCTGAAGCTCGGCATCGTGCGGGGTCGACTCTCCCGCGATGAGATCCGCGCACGGCTCCACGACGCGATGCGCCTCCCGCGCATGGTCGAGGGCGTTCTCGGCCTCGACCGCGAGATCCTGACCATCGCTCGGAAGTATTTCAAAGCCCAGGACTTCCTCTATCTCGGCCGCGGCATCATGTATCCGATCGCCCTCGAAGGCGCGCTCAAGCTCAAAGAGATTACGTACATCCACGCCGAGGGCTACGCCGCCGGCGAGATGAAGCACGGCCCGATTGCTCTGATCGACGAGAACATGCCCGTCGTCGTGATCGCGACGAAGGGCGAGCTCCACGACAAGCTCGTCTCGAACCTCGAGCAGGTGCGCGCCCGCGACGGTCAGGTCATTGCGATCGCGTCGAAGGGCGACGACGAGATTGGTGAAAAGGCGAACGAGGTCCTCTACATCGAGGATCTCGGCGAGTACCTGACGTCGATCCTCGCCGTCGTGCCGCTGCAGCTCCTCGCGTATCACATCGCGACGCTGAAGGGGACCGATGTCGATCAGCCGAGGAACCTCGCGAAGAGCGTGACGGTCGAGTAGTAGCCGGACGGGCGCAGCAATATGCGCGTTCGGCATGGCCTCTCAGTCGCGCTCGTCGGTGAGGAGCCGCAGGTACTCGGCGTAGCTGAACAGGCGATCGCGTTTCCTTCCGGTCGTTTCGCGCGCGATCCCGAGCTGCTCGAGCGCAGCCAGTGCGGAGTTGATCGTGGGGATCGAGATCCCTGTTGCGGCGGAGAGTCGTTTCGCCGACGTCAGAGGGCTGTGTCGCAGGGCATCGTGGACGCGGAGAACGGAGCCCGTGCCGCCTCGCAGTCCCTCGATGCGTGACCTGTCGGCTTCGAAGAGCGCCACCAGGCGCTTTGCCGTCAAGACCGCGCCATCCGCCGTCTCGCGAACACCCTCCGCGAAGAACTGCACCCACGTTTCCCAATCCCCGTCCGTCCTCACGCGTTGGAGCAGGTCGTAGTAGTGGCTGCGGTGCTTCTTCAGGAAGAGACTCAGATAGAGGAGCGGCTCTTGCAGGATGGCCGCCTGGTGCAGGAGCAGCGTGACGAGGAGGCGGCCGACTCGCCCGTTGCCGTCGAGGAAAGGATGGATGGTTTCGAACTGCGCGTGGGCGAGCGCAGCCTTCAAGAGGATTGACGTCGACTGCGGCTCGTCGTTCAGGAATCGCTCGAGCGCGGTCATGCACGACTCGACCCGATCGGGCGGCGGCGGGACGAAGATCGCGTTGCCCGGCCGTGTCCCGCCGATCCAGTTCTGCGAGCGACGGAATTCGCCGGGGTGTTTGTCCGAGCCGCGGCCCTTCGCGAGCAGGACCTCGTGCACCTCTCGCAGCAGTCGATTCGAGAGCGGGAAGCCGCCGCGCAGGCGCGCGACGCCATGCTCGAGGGCGGCGACGTAGCTCGACACCTCGCTGACGTCGTCGAGGGGTACGCCGGGTGCTTCATCGATCTCGAACAGGAGCAGGTCCGAGAGGGACGACTGCGTGCCTTCGATCTGGGAGGAGAGGACGGCTTCCTTGCGGACGTAGGCGTACAGGAAGAGCGCCGGATCGGGGAGCAGGGCCGTCACGCTGTCGAGGCGTCCCAATGCAACGAGGGCGGCGTCGAGCTCTGCCTGGAGCTGCCCGTCGATCACGAGCGGCGGGACAGGCGGAAGGGGGGCCGGAACGAACGCCCGGACGACCGCGTTCCCGGTCGTGGTGGCGATCCAGTCGCCGGTAGCCCCTCGACGCATTTGCGGCCCCTCCCGCTCGAAAGGATTCCTTCGATCGGCTCGCCGCTACTTAAGCAAAATATCGATTACTTAAATAGTCTTCGGCGTTAATAAACCCCACGGGGCAAATGGGCACCGACGAGGGATTCGGTGCGCGAGCGTGCGCCGGAATTCGGACCAGTCCGTCCGCGCCCGTTGCCGATCGGATCGCTCGGCACTCTCGCCCCCGTGGCTCTCTCGAACGCGTTGCGCGCTCGTTTCGCGTCGCCCCGTCCAGGCCGCCCGTACTGTCATCGATCGCTCCCCTCAGCATGGAGCACGCACGCCTCGCGATGCAGTCGTCTTGTTAGGCGGAACGCAGCGCTCGACGCCTGCGAGATCGGGGACGGACAATTGGATTCTCTCCTCGCCAAGAACCTGGCCCTCGAGTACGTTCGCGCGAACTCAGCGGACAAATCGTGGAACCCCTCGCCCAAGACTCCCTCGCCACCGCCATCTTTACCGGCCTGAACCCCGAACAACGCTCCGCCGTCGAGTCGACGGAAGGGCCGCTGCTGATCCTCGCCGGCGCCGGCAGCGGGAAGACCCGCGTCCTCACGTCGCGCATCGCCTACCTGATCGGCGTCTGCGGCATTCCCGCCGATCAGATCCTCGCGGTCACGTTCACGAACAAGGCCGCCGGCGAGATGAAGGAGCGGGTCGAGAAGCTCCTCGGCCCGGTAGCGCACCAGGTCACGATCGGAACCTTCCACTCGGTCGGCGTTCGCATCCTGCGCAAAGAAATCGGCCACCTCGGTCGCAGCCGCGGCTTCGTGATCTACGACGACGCCGATTCGATCGGCGTCGTGAAGGAGGCCCTGAAAAGCGAGGGGCTAGATCCGAAGGTCCATGAGCCGCGCCGGATCCGCTGGCAGATCGACCAGTGGAAGAACGCGGGCCTCCTGCCGCCCGCCGCGGCGGAGCAGGCGCAGGATCTCGACTCCCAGCTCTGTGCGCGGCTCTATGCGAAGTACCAGAAGAAGCTCGGCGAGAGCGACGCCCTCGATTTCGGGGATCTGCTGCTGTTGACGGCGGAGCTGTTCCGGCGCCATCCGCGGGTGCTCCAGTACTACCAGCAGAAATGGAACTACATCCTGGTCGACGAGT
>JANNQH010000483.1:0-2730 GCA_031400655.1 Deltaproteobacteria bacterium
ACCTGCGCCAAGGGCCGCCGCCTCCCGGAGCAGCACGCCCACCCCGAGCGCCTGCTCCACTCCCAGAAACGCGACGCCGCCGGCAAGTTCCGATCGATCGCGAGCGAGCAGGCGATGGACGAGATCGCCGCCCGGATCGGCCAGATCGTCGCGAAGCACGGCCCGCGCGCCGTCGCTCTTTATCCGGGCACGTATTCCGGCCCCCACCCCGCCTCGATCCCGGCCGGCGTCGGCTTCATGCTGGGCCTCGGCTCGAAGATGGTGTTCACCTCCGCCTCGATCGATCAGCCTGGCAAGCACGTTGCGAACGCGATCCACGGCCGCTGGCTCGGCGGCTCCCACGTGTTCGACGAGTCCGACGTCTGGATGCTCGTCGGGAACAATCCGCTGATCTCGATGTCGGGCGGGATCCCGCCTTCGAATCCCTCCCGCAGACTTCGCCACGCGAAGGCGCGCGGCCTGAAGCTGATCGTGATCGACCCGCGCAAGACCGAGGTCGCGCGCTTCGCCGATCTCTTCCTCCAGCCCCGAGCGGGCGAGGATCCGGCGATCTTTGCGGCGATGATCCACGTCGTCATTCGCGAGAACCTCTTCGACGCGCCCTTCATGCTCGAGAACGTCTCGGGCTTCGAGGCACTCGCGCGGGTCGTCGCCGACTGCACCCCCGAATGGGCCGCACAGCGCGCCGGCCTCGAGCCGTCCGAGATCGTCGCCGCCGCGCGGCTCTTCGCGGCGGGTCCCCGCGGCTGTGCCGTCGCCGGAACCGGACCCAACATGGCGCCCCACGGCAACCTGAGCGAGTACCTGCTGCTCGCGCTCAACACGTTATGCGGCCGCTGGCGGCGCGCGGGCGAGGCAGTCCCGAATCCCGGTGCACTGCTTCCGCCAGCTCTCGGCAAAGCGCAGGCATCGGCACCGCGGCCCGGCTGGGGCAAGGGCGAATCGCTCCGCTCGCGACCGCTCGGCAACTCCGCGGCGGGCCTCCCGACGGCGGCGCTCTCGGACGAGATCCTCTACGAAGGCGAAGAGCGCATCCGCGTCCTCATCTGTCTCGGCAGCAATCCGGTCGCTGCCTGGCCTGATCAGTTGAAAGCGATCGCGGCTATGAAGAAACTCGAGCTACTCGTCACCCTCGACCTGAAGCTGTCGGCGACCTCGAAGCTCGCGCATTACGTGATCGCGCCGAAGCTCTCCCTCGAAGTCCCGGGCCTCTCGGTCTCGAGCGAAGGGGTCGAGCAGACCTACGTCGCCCACGGCTATCCCGAGCCCTACGCCCAGTACACGAAGGCCATCGTTTCGCCGCCTGCGGGCTCCGACGTGATCGAAGAATGGGAGTTCTTCTACGGCCTCTGTCGGCGCATGGGCTTCCCGCTCACCTGCTATCCGATCCGCGCCGAGGCCGGCGTCCTGCGCGGACGGCGTGAAGCGTTCAGCCTCGACATGCAGCAGAAGCCCTCGACCGACGACCTGCTCGCCGGCTTGATGAACGGCTCGCGCATTCCCCTCGACGAGATCAAACGCCATCCCCATGGCCAGATCTTCGACGCGGCCCGCGCAGACGCTCTGTTCGCGCCGAAGCCCGAGCACGCCCGCGTCGCCCCTGCGGATGCAGCGAACACGGATCGCCTCGAGGTCGGCAATCCCGACATGCTGGCGGAGCTCGCGGCCGTGCGTGCGGAGCCGATCCGGGCTGCTGCGAGCGCGGGCGGCCCGGCCCGCCCCTTCCAGCTCATCTCGCGGCGACTCCCGAACGTCTACAACTCATCGGGCCGGGACATCGCGGCGCTCCAGCGCGGCAAGACGTGGAATCCCGCGTTCCTGCATCCCGAGGACCTCGCGATGCTCGGTCTGTGCGACGGCGACCTCGTCGAGATCACGTCGGACCATGCCGCGATCCTCGGGATCGTCGAGTCGGCGCCGGAGCTGCGCCGCGGGATCGTCTCGATGACCCACTGTTATGGCGACGCCCCCGAATACGACGACCAGATCCGCGAGCTCGGGAGCAGCACCGGCCGCCTCGTCGACAACCTGCGCGACTTCGACCCGCATACCGGGATTCCGCGCATGAGCGCGATCGAGGTCTCGATTAGACCGGCGTAGCGCAGGTCTCGAGCACGTCGATGGCCGCGCGTCGCCTGCAACCGATCCGGAACAATCAACGGGGCAGTTGCTTTTGCTCGATCCGTGGTGGACCAGCTCGGTCCTGATTGAATGAATGGATGAAATGCCACTCGTCACATCGGAGCCATTCGTCGCGGAGCGGTTATATTCCGCGCCGAAATGCCGCCCGCCTCCTCCCAGTCGTCTGGAATGACCCCCCCCTCGAATGACCCGGGGCTGGCTCCGGTCGTGCCGATCGGCTTCTTGCGTCGAGTGGCTGAGCTCGCGGGCGTGTCGATGGACAAGTTCCCGCCGATCGAATCGGTCGCTTCCCCAAGCGGAAATGGCAGCTGGCAACAGGTCGTGGAACGTGATCTCTCGGCCCACGGGCTGATGACACGACGCGTGATCTGGTCGGCCCGGGAGGCATTCGGCGCCGCTGCGAGGGGCTGTCCCCTGGTTTCGATTCGTCATCGATTGCCAGACGCGCCTGAGTACTTTGCGTTCGCGGAGCGGGTCCGAAATCACGTGCTGATCGCACGCGAGGTGGTCGGAACGGAACCGTACGATCTCGCTGCGGTCGGCGATTGGTTGGGCGACCAGGATCTGGATTCCCCGCGGAGCTGGCTC